>NZ_AP017902.1:600000-853553 GCF_002356075.1 Mycoplasmopsis bovigenitalium
CATATAATATTTCAACATTAATGTTTTTATATTCATATTTGCTGGCAACAAAATCATTAAATAATAATTTTAAATTTTCCACTTCTTTGGGTTTAGCAAACTGTGGTGCTAATGATTTTGAAGCAAAATCATAATCATTGGACAATCTTCAATAATCGTTGTAAGCAAAATTAATAGAAGCGCTACCATGCAATATAAGATTTTTGCTATTCATATAATTAATTAGTTCAATATCTTGCGTAGCATTACGGTTTATTAAATTGATTTTTTTGAACATGTTATATTTCATCCTAATAATGAGATAAACATTAAATCATTTCAAAGCTCGGAAAATATTAAATTTATAATAAGTATTTATCATAATTATAGAAATTGACTTAACAATTCCAAAAACTCCGGCTCAAAAAAGTAATATAGTGGAAACAATTACGAATTCATATACAGAAATTTTATTTTTACTGTTTTCAACATTACTAAACCAAAAACTTACATATTTAGAAGGGCTAATACAAAATAAAACAACTAGCATTAAAATAAAAATAGAGAATAAAAGCGAAATTATTAAGAACAAATATTGATACACTAATGTTTTTTTAATTAGTTTGGAACTTTGCAGAGCATCTAATTTTTCTTTTAATATCATTAATTACCCCCAAAAAAGTTTATCTAATATAATTAAAAGCCTCATTTCTTACTTATTTCTTATTTTTATTTGTATATATACATATATTATACTTTATAAATATACTATTTATAAAACATGAAAAAAAGGAAATGTCCTAAAATACATTTTCACGCACACAAAAAAATCTGTAAATTCCAAAAGTAAAATGCACCTAGATAAAATCTAGATGCATTCCTAAATAGTAAGTTCAAGTGCGCATGTTGCACTTGAACTTATAATCAAGCGACTTTCTTTTTTTACAATTTAAAGTTGCTTTTATTTTGCAAGTATAAATTAACAATTATTTATTTAAGCCTTCTTAATTAATATTAATGTTGTAATAATACAAGACAACGAGAATACAATTAATAGAAAATTAGCAAAATATAGAATTATTGATATAGTAATGTGATTCTTATTATCAACAACATTTAAAGCATATGAAATGAAAACGGCTATAAACATCATAACTGCTAATAATAAACAAGATACTATAACCAAAATTTTGTATTTAAAGATATGTATATAAACAGATGAGTCAAGTGAAAAATAAACAACAAAAGATAATAGCAATGCTATAAATATAAAGGTTAGAGACAAATTTATTGCAGATGAAAATTCAAATGATTTAATACTGAATATGCGACATAGTTGATTAAATCTATCTAATATTGGATAAATCGTAAGAATAAACAAACAAAGAACAATTGAAATAAGCACGCATAGTTGAGAAAAGATTATTTTATTTTTTCGATTCATAAACTAGCTCCATTTTTTGAGTCAGTTCATATAATAAAATTTTTCTAACATCGAGCATATTGTTGTCTGTGCTATTCAATTCATTCAAAAAGCAATTAACTATTGGATTTTGTACATCTATATTTTTGTAGTACTTATTTAAAAAAACATTCTTTTCATACTCATTAGCAAAAGTTCATTTTAGAGATGAAAAATTGTTTTTGTTTAATTTAGGTTCATTAATAAATTTATTATATAAAGAATATTTATTTTCAAGGATCTTATTAATTCCATTGCCAATACTTTTTACAAAAATATTTTTATCTATTAACTTAACAAAATTTCTAATGAATAAATACACTTCTGAAAAATTAATGTTTTTTGAATTGTTTAACTTGACAAATTCCAAAAATTTTTCAGTGTTTTGTGGTTTTGAAAAATCAAAAATATTTTTATTCAAATAAAATTGTAAGAAATAATTAGACAAATACAAATGCGAAAACGCTTCTGTAATTTTTTTATAGTTTCAATAATTGTTTTTGCTTAACAAAAATGCTAAATCAATATAAGAATTCTTAATTTTGACTTCGTATTCTAATTTGGATATTTTATCGTCATTATTTACTAAATATAATTGAAGTATTTGGTGTATTTTCATAGCAATCATGAAATTTATATTTGGAATCTTAATATTATTTTTTGTAGTAATAAACCTTTTAGGAATGTATTTTGAGTATAAAACTTCAATTTTTATATTGTTGTACTGATATTTGCTAGCAGCAAAATCTTTGAATTTTTCTTCAAGATTTTCAAGCGACTTAGCATCAATGCATTTTGTCTCATTTGAAGCAGAAGCGAAGTCTAAATCATTATTTTTTCTTCAAAAGTCATTATAAGCAAAATTTATTGAACCACTACCATGGAGAACTAAACCTTTAGAATCAAAAAACGAAATTAAATTTGTATTTAACTTATCACTTATGCTATTTTTTGCATTGATCATTTTGAAAATATCATAGTGAAAATTGATGATAAGATAAATCTTAAATCATTTTAGTGCTCTAAAAATATTGAATTGAAAATATTTGTTAATCATGATAATAGACATGTTTTTGCTAAAACCATAAAAGCATGCTCAAAACAAAAGAATAAATATTATAGATATCACAAGATAACCGCTACTTTTATTGGAATTTTGCGGAAAAGAGCGACCATAAAAAGAGGGATCAATAATAGCCACTAGTGCAAAAAAAGCTATTATTGGTAAAAAGATAAAAGATATAAACAAGAGAATATATTGAAAATAAAGTTTTTCCTTAATTAATTTAAAGCGATGAATTAAATCAATTTTGTCTTCTAGTATCATGATGATGAGCCCCAGTAATCTTCTCTTAAATAATCATTATAAAGTGTATTTGCTTTTTGATATATAGCATTTATAGTGTCGGACGATCTTCTAACCTTATCTCTTGCAGTTAGAACAAAGAAATAGTCTCATAAATTATAATTTATGTTATTAAGAGTATCTTTAGCAATTCTAAGTGCATTTTGTAACTCTTCAATATTTTTACTTTTAGAAACTTGTATAATTCCATTAAAAATATGAATAATAAAATCACATGAATAATTTAAAAATTCTTCACTTCTTTTCAATAAACCAAGTGCTGTAAAAATAGTTTTACCAGCAAGAATACTGGTATCAATAGGTTGAATACCTGTTTGTCCGCTTTCATTAAGGGCGCCAAAGAAATCAGCAGCAGCCGCAGACGCGTCTCACAAAGAATTTAATTTATATAAGAATGAATGCAAGTCGCTTAAAATATTTTTGGCAGTTTTATGAAAATCTAAATATGACTGTATAGCTCAAAAAAGTCGATGATTTATAGTATTTCAATCGTCGTTTGTAACAAAATCATTTACTGTTTTATTTGCGCTTGAAAAAGACATCAAAGTTAAATTATTAGATTCTGTTTTAATTTCGGCAATTTCCTTATCAAAAATACTTTTCAAATTATTTAGAGTATTTTTTAATACTTCAATAGAAAAGTTTTTATTATCTTGTTCTATTTGTGGTTGCGAATTTATAATAATCATTTTTGTCACCTTATATAATTAATAATTTATTAATTATATTATACCAAATTACTACTATATTTATATGTCCTAAATATAGAGCATTGATTTTTATAAAATTGTTGTTTCCAAATGTTAAAAATCCAATTCTATCTTCATTCGCCCCTTAAATATGTATTGAAATTTTACTTATTCAATTGTATTTTCAATATTTTTAGTCAAATTATTTTCTTTCTAAAAATAAAAATAGCTCACGCTATTTAAATTTTAATAAAGTTTCGAACTGTTGCGCTAAATTAGGATTAAACATTCTTACTAATTCAATAACATACATATGTTTAGTTAGAATATCCATGACTTTATCAGGCGTAAATTTAATCTCATTTTCAGAACGATTATTGATTGTTTTGTTTATAAATTTCAATTCATTTTCCAATATCTCTTGGGTTGGCATTATTTCAACAGCTTCTTTAATTGCTTTAAAAACAAATTCAGTTATTACCGATCTTTTAGCATAAAATGTAGCACTTTGGATAAATTCAACATGCATAGGGTTTTGCATATCTATATTTTTTAGTGAATCAATGTTTGCTAGTAATCCATTAGGATTCATTTCTCTTTGAGCTAAATTATTAATTGTTTCATCAATTACTTCTTGAGCAACATCAATTTGATTTTCTTCAATTAATTTATATACATATTCGTCAAAAAATCTCAGTAGTTCTCTGCCGGCAAATTCTTTTTTAATATTAGACTCAAATTCATTTCTTAACTCTTGTATTGTATTTATATTTTCTTCAATCATTGGTTCAAAATTTGCTTCAGTTAATTCTTCAACTTCGACTATTTGTGCTGAAATTATTTTAACAGTTCAAAACACATTTTCAGGATCATTAAAACTAAATTCATGACCTATTTTTTGGCCTATCAACTCATTATTTATTGAAAAATTTTCGTTTTTTTTAGCTTGCAATTTAATGTGGTCTTGCTTATGGATGGTTTGTCCATCCTTAGTTGCAAGTAAATCGACTAAAACAATATCTTGCTCAATAATATCTCTGTCTAAAACATCTTTATAAACAGGGCGTTTTTTTCTGAAATCTTCTCAAACATCATTCAGTAATTGATCTGATGGAAAATTCTCTTTGAAATTAATCTTCACACTTTTAAGATCAAATTTTAGAATTTCTTCTAGATCGTAGCGAATCAAATGAATATTTGCCTTTAAATTTTCATTGTTTTCTAAAATACTTACATATGGTCTTCCGATTGGCAAGATATTTATTTGATTTTCTCTTAAATGGTTAGCAAATTCACTAACTTTTTCATTAATTAATTTTGATGTTGCCATCTGGTTCAATTCTTCAGGTTTTATAACTTGTCCTGATTTAATTGCAAACATTAAAGCATCATTTTTTTCTTTTTTGAATTGTTCTTTGCTAATATCTAGTGTTAATATTTCTCTTGTGAATTTAATCATTTTGCCTAACCTTTCGGGTAATTTGTATAAATTTAGAAACAAGCATTGATCTATTGTGGAAATTATATTGATATTAGCCCCAAATGTAAAAAAATATTTTGCAAGTTTTGTTTTATAAATTTGAAGATAATTGTAATTTTATAGTGCCATCCACAAGTGTTAATATTTTAAAAATTAAGTCTAACCCAAAAGTACCTCTATCTTTAATTGTTTTAAACGCTTGCCTTGACATACCTAAGAGGTCAGCTATTGTTGCGTCTGAATAGTTATTCTTAATCTTTACTTTTTCTAACAGAGATAATGCAAAATTAACTAATTGTTCTTTACTTGATATATAAATATCATTTACAAATACATTCTCAAATAATCTAATTCCTAACTCAAAAAGTATGCGAACATTGACGCTGTTTCCGAGTTGTTTATAGGTAACAGAATCTTTAGAACTAAAAATATAATTCTCGGGAAATGATTGAAGTCTAGCCGCTTCTCTTGGGGTAAGCCTTCTTTTAAATTTTCCTATGATTTGAGTTTGGACCAATGCTACTAATGTTGAAAATACATCTGGTTTTTTTACTCTGATCCCTGATGGTCTAAATTGAATAACTCCCTGCCATATATCATTTATTGTATCACCTGCTTGTCATTCAAATTTTCTTTGAGTACTCGAAAATTCTGATAGGTTATTGTACTTTTTTAATCATTCATCAATGAAATACTGATTTTTTTTATACAAATCAATATTTTTTTCAATAATATTTTGTTTTCATTTTGGAAGAGAAGGATCAATACTATTTAATTTAAAAAAGTCAACTCACACGGGAAAACCAATTGTTTTTTTTATTACATTTTTATAAAATTCATTTCATATATTAAGTATTTTATTTTCTGTATCGGTGATATTGTACTTATTGTCTATTTTATCTGACAATGATAATATAGAATCGATTGTATTATCTTCCTTATTTAATAGATTTGGTAAATCGATATTTAATGGTAAATTTATATTTTCGGGGTCGTAAATTCCTAAAATATAAACCCTTTCTCTAAACTGGGGGACACCAAAATGATGCGGAGAAAGGACAATTGGTTGTTGTGGTAATCTATATCCAAGAGATATTAACGTGTTTTTGATAGTTTTTCAAGTATTACCTTTATCATGTGATACTAAGTTTCGAACATTTTCGAGAATTATGTATTTAGTTTTATGATGTTTCAAAATTCTTGCAATATCATAAAACAAAGTTCCTCTTGTATCGTTTATTCCCCCTTGTTTGCCAGCTTTTGAAAAAGCTTGGCAAGGAAAACCGGCGCACAAAACATCATGTGCTGGGATATCTGATGCGTTTATTTTGGTCACATCATTTGCAGAGTTAATTTTAAAATTTTTTTCATATACCTCGACGCAGTTTTTGTCAATTTCGGCCGAAAATACACATTCACCACCTAATTGAGACATAGCAAGGTGAAAACCACCGATACCTGAAAATAAATCAATGAATTTAAAACCTTTTGACATATTTCCTCCTTATAAATTCATTATATCAAAGTGTAATACAAAAGTTTGACATTTATATCTTTTTCTTAAATATTATTATGTTTTCATTTTTCTTATTTATCAGGATTTTTGGCTTTCTTTTACTTCCGTCAGGTTGGTGTCCCTGATTGTAAATATCATGGTTTGCTTCAAAATTATCCAATGTATACTCAACTATTAAAACATTTTCATAAGTAACTGAATTTTTAAGTTTTTTCTCATAAGAATTTAATTTTTCCTTGTTTTTTAATTTGTTTCATTCTTTGACAAGTTTAAACTCTTCAGGTAATTTATAATCTTTTACTGTTTTGTGTTCAAAAATTATATATCAAAACTTTTTATATTTTTCTAAGGCACGTTTAACATTTTCAAGATCATTTCCGATTGTTTTTGTTTCATTAATATCGCTTGATTTAACGTCTGCAAAAAATTGCTCATCTTCAAAGAAAAAATCAAAGTCTAAATTATCATGATTTTTATTAATGTTATCATCATCTAAATATTTCAAACCTTTTAATTGTCGTTTTAATAGTTCTTTTTTTAGTAAAAATTCTAAGTAAAATCCTGGTCATTCGCTTTGTTTTCAGTGTTTAAAATTGTTTTGTTTCATTTCTCTAACTGCATCCATAACATTTATTTCAGTTTTTATTGGTAAATCAATTAATAATTCATCAAATCATTCATAATTTACTGCTGAATTTTTAGTGTATATATTATGTGGTTCAAAAATTTTAAATATATTAGTGCGATTATAAAACCTTATTTCATTACCATTTTTATCTTTTCTAAAGTACTCACCTTTTTCGAGGCAAAAGCTTATGTCATCTGTATTCACATGAGCTGATGAATTATTTGACATTCTTTTAAAGTATTGAGTTGGTTCAAACACACTAAAAACAACACTATCATTATATTTATACACCCCTAGAATAATAAAAATGTAATTTGAATATTTTTTTGCTGTATAAATTGATTTAAAATGTTTAGATATTTGAATTCTTTTCTTATCGAGTGGGTGAGGACGACCTAGATATGAGACTGACTTTGCGAAAATTATATATTTATTATTTTTATATTTATATTCAATATATTTTTTGGAGTCAATTTTTATTAGAGACAAATTATCGGCAAGTAAATTGTTTTTAAGCAAATTATATATTTCATTTTGAAATAAAGTTTGATCAATATCTAAAACAAATTCATTTGGACTCTGCACTTGTAATGATCTAGTTTTGCTACGCATAATAAAATTATTTTATATTTTTTTAAATTATATTGATTGCAAAATAAACTTTAATTTAAAAATAATTAAATAAATATAAATTCCGTTGAATATTACATAAAATTTAAGTCTTAAAATGTAAGGTATAAATATGATTGATACTAATGATTTTTTCATTACCCCCTATTAAGTTATAGTGATATTTGATTAGTATTTTTTAAACTATTGACTTTATTTATTGCTAATATTGACAGTGATTTTTTTGCGTTATTTAATAATTATTCTTAAAATTTTTTTGACTTTTTTATTTCTTGTTTACTAAAACAACTTTTTTATAGTTGTATTAGTCAAAAAAAATTTTTAAAAAAATTATAAACACACGGGTGAGTTGTTATATAATAAGCAAGTATTTTAAAAGCAATATTTTGCAAAAAACATTAGAAAGGAAAATAAAATGCCAACAACAAACCAATTAGTTAGCAGTGGTAGAGTGCAAAAAGTTCGTAAACAAAACGCTCCTGCGTTGAACTTAAGCTACAACACACTTACAAAGGCAAGCCGTAAAGAATCAGCTCCTTTTAAACGTGGTGTTTGTACACGTGTTGCAACTATGACTCCTAAAAAACCTAACTCAGCTATGCGTAAATATGCTCGTGTTAAATTATCAAATGGTATGGAAGTTACTGCCTACATCGGCGGTGAAGGCCACAACCTACAAGAACACTCAGTTGTTCTAATCAGAGGAGGTAGAGTTAAAGACCTACCTGGTGTTAGATACCATATCGTTAGAGGTACACAAGACTTGGCCGGTGTAAACAACCGTAAACAAGGAAGAAGTCTATACGGAACCAAAAAAGAGAAATCAAGTAACTAAATAATAAATTAAGGAAAGAGAGAAATATTATGTCAAGAAAACACAAAGCTCCTGTTAGAGAAGTTCTAGCTGACCCAATTTTTAACTCTGTTCTAGTTACTAAATTGATTAACTCAATTATGCTAGATGGTAAAAAATCTGTAGCACAAGACATTCTTTATTCAGCCTTTAACATTGTAAAAGAAAAAACAAACAAAGACCCAATGGAAGTTTTCCAAGCTGCCATTGAAAACATTACTCCTCAACTAGAAATTAGAACAAGAAGAATTGGTGGTACAAACTACCAAGTCCCAACAGAAGTTTCTGCGCGTAGAAAACAAACACTATCACTAAGATGATTAGTACAATATTCACGCCTAAGAAACGAAAAAACAATGGACGTTCGTTTAGCAAACGAAATTATTGATGCATCAAACAAAACAGGTGGAGCAATCAAAAAACGTGAGGATACTCACAAAATGGCTGAAGCCAACCGTGCTTTTGCTCACTTTAGATGATAATAGGAATTTAAAATGGCAAGAGAATATGATTTAAAAAATTACCGTAACATCGGTATTATGGCTCACATTGATGCAGGTAAAACTACCACAACTGAAAGAATCCTTCTTCACACAGGTAAAATTCACAAATTAGGTGAAACACACGATGGTGCTTCACAAATGGACTGAATGGCTCAAGAACAAGAACGTGGAATTACCATTACTTCAGCTGCTACAACAGCATTTTGAAAAGGTACTCGAATTAATATTATTGACACCCCTGGTCACGTTGACTTTACTGTTGAGGTTGAACGTTCACTTCGTGTTTTAGATGGTGCTGTTACAGTGCTTGACGCACAAAGTGGTGTTGAACCTCAAACTGAAACAGTTTGAAGACAAGCTACAAACTACAAAGTTCCAAGAATTGTTTATGTAAATAAAATGGATAAAATGGGCGCAGACTTCTTTATGTCTGTTGACTCTGTTAAATCAAGATTAAATGGTAACGCAGTTGCTATTCAAGTTCCAATTGGAGCTGAATCAAACTTTACTGGTATTATTGACCTAGTAGAAATGAAAGCATACATTTACGATGGTAAACCAGAAGAAAACCCAGAAATTACTGATATTCCAGCAGAATACTTAGAAGTTGCTAAAGAAAGAAGAGCAATGCTAATTGATGCTGTTTCAACTTACGATGATGAATTTATGATGAAACTTCTTGAAGGTATTGAACCAACAGAAGAAGAACTAAAATCAATGATTCGTAAAGCTACTCTAACTTCAACATTTTTCCCTTGTGTTTGTGGAACTAGTTTCAAAAACAAAGGTGTTAAAAAAATGATTCAAGCTGCAGTTGATTATCTACCTTCACCACTTGATATCCCTGCAATTAAAGGGTATTTAGGTGAACAAGAAGTTTCTGTTCCAGCAACTGACGATCATGACTTTGTTGCGTTAGCTTTCAAAGTTATGACCGACCCATTTGTTGGTTCATTAACATTCTTCCGTACTTATGCAGGTGTGCTTAAAAAAGGTACATACGTTTACAACACAACAAAAGATGTAAAAGAACGTATTGGTCGTATTATTAAAATGCATGCTAACTCACGTGAAGAAATCGATGAATGTTACGCAGGTGATATCGGTGCATTAGTTGGTCTTAAAGGAACAACAACTGGTGATACACTTGTTGCTGAAAAGGCACCAAAAATTATTCTAGAAAGAATGGTTTTCCCAGAACCAGTTATTTCACAAGCACTTGAACCAGAATCAAAAGATGCAATGGAAAAATTGGCGTTAGGTTTACAAAAACTAGCTGCTGAAGACCCTACATTTAGAACCTACACAGATGAAGAAACAGGACAAACAATTATTGCGGGTATGGGTGAGCTACACCTAGACATTATTGTTGACCGTTTAAAACGTGAACATGGTGTTAAAGCAAAAGTTGGTGCTCCTCAAGTTTCATACCGTGAAACTATTACAAAAGAAGCTGAGGTTGAAGGTAAACACATTAAACAATCTGGTGGTAAAGGTCAATATGGTCACGTATGAATCAAATTCGAACCAAACAAAGACAAAGGTTTTGAATTTGTTGACAAAATTGTTGGTGGTAAAATTCCAAAAGAATACATTAAATCTATTCAAAAAGGTCTTGAAGACAAAATGGCAAGTGGTATTTTAGCTGGATATCCAATGATTGATATTAAAGCTACCTTATTTGATGGTTCATACCACGATGTCGACTCTTCAGAAATGGCTTACAAAATTGCTGCGTCTAAAGCATTAACAAAAGCTAAAGACCAACTTGGAACAGTTTTACTTGAACCAATCATGGATGTAGCTTGTGTTATTCCTGAAGATTACTTTGGTGATGTTATGGGTGATTTAACTCGTAGAAGAGGGCAAATCGTTAATAACGAAACAAGAAACGATGGCGCACACATTATTAGAGCACACGTACCATTAAAAGAAATGTTTGGTTATGCAACTGATTTACGTAGTATGACTGCTGGTCGTGGTAACTACCAAATGCAGTTTGATCACTATGAAAAAACTCCAAAAAATATTGCTGATCAAGTTATTAAAACACGTAATATCCAAAATAATGATGAAGACTAAAAATATGCCCGCGCAGGCATATTTTTTATTGAAAAAAACCACTAATTCTTCAATGAAATTAATGAATAGTTTTATCAAAATAATAAAAAACAACCTAAAATAGGCTGTTACACGTATAAAAAATAAATTAAGATATTAAAAAAGGATAACACTGTGTATCTTGTTGAAAAAGATACTTATTAATAATAGCATTAAAACAAATACTACAAAGAAAAAACATTTTATTTCTTTAAAATTTTAATAAATTAAAAAAACAATAATTTGCTAGCAAAAATCAATTTATTTTTCCATTTTTATAAAAAACAACCGATATAAAAAAATAAAAAAATGTTTTACATAAAATTAAAATACCTTATAATTAAGTAGCAATTTTAAAGTTGCCCAGGTGGCGGAATAGGTAGACGCAAGGGACTTAAAATCCCTCGGTGGTAACACCGTGCTGGTTCAAGTCCAGTTCTGGGTACCATATGGCTTATGCCACGAAAAATGCGTCCTTAGCTCAGCAGGTAGAGCAAATGGCTTTTAACCATTGGGTCAGAGGTTCGAATCCTCTAGGACGTACCATTTCATTTATTTGACCGAAATGACGCAAGTCATTTTTTTATTTTTTAAAAAGTGCTATATTAAATATAAATTTGGAGGAAAAATGAAATTAAAACTACCGTTATTTGCTTTTTCAATTATTTCACCAGCAATTATTGCAACATCGTGTACAAAACAACAGACAGAGAGCAACATCATTTGGACTAATATTGATATAAAGGTTAATGTTAAAAATAAACAAAATATTTATTTAGAAGATCTAAAAGAACAAGACATTATTTATGAATTAAATAATGATGCAGTTAATGTTAAAAAAATATCAATTTCGCGTGATAATTCAAAAAATTTAGCAAACATTTCAATTAAATTAGTATCAAAAACAAATCCAAACAAAGTTCATACAAAAGTCATACAAATTGATGGATTTAAAATCAAAGAAACAAATCCCAAAGTTGGCAATATTGACATTGCTCCACTAAATGATCCTAATAAAAGTGCTGGTTCAACTAATGATCCAGTTCCATCTACCCCAGGAATAAACCCTCATGAAGGCACTCCGCCAACTAATAACATAAATGGTGACCAAGATAATTCAGGAAATATAGATCAAGATAATAATAAAAATCAAAACCCAAACAATTCAAAAGATCCAGAACCAACAATCCCAAATACTGGTTCAAATAATTCAAGCAAACCTGCTCAGCCCAATAATTCAAATGAAACTACAAAACCTATTAAAAAAGAAAATCCTCGTGTTTTAATTTCAAATAAAGACAGTCATTTTCTTTCTGTTAAAGATTTGCAAAAAAATACTCCAAATCAAGTTTATAAAATGACTAAAAGCTATAATGATGCAATTTTAGGGCTAAATAATTTCCTAAAATCTGGCAATTATGGTAATCCTGTAGATTTTACCAATGCATTTGATAAAAATGTGTCAGATAAATTTTGAGATTATACAAATAAAATTGGTGTTTATGGCAATTACGGTGAAAATGAACGCCAAAAGGTAGAATTTTATAATAGATCTTTATCGATAAATGGTATGGTAAAGCAAGTTTATCTACCTACATTTGCTGATAATGACAAATTATCGGCAAAAAATATTGATAAATCACAAATAATTAATGATTTAATTGCTAAAAATACTTTTGGATTTTTACCGTCAAATTTAAGTCAATTTCTTTATTATGCAAGTTTAGAATCAATTTCTAAACATTTGCAAATAGCTAATATAAAGAACATTAGAGCAAATTTCGATGATGAAAAAGGAACAATTGATTTATTAATTGAAAATTCTACAGGTGAAAAATTTTTAATTAACATAAATAAAGAGAATGCAAATAATCTTAAAAATAATGATGATTTTTACAATTATATTTATGATAGATCATTTATGTTTAGTTGATATGCAATGGGCTGAGATAGAGACTTCTTTGAAAGAGATAACGGTGTTCAATATAAAAATGAAAGCGGCACTATGTGGGTTGTTGATAGAGTTATCAACCCTGAAGCAGAAAAGGAAGGCTATTACGAATTTTTAGTGGCTACAAATATTCACGTATTTAGTTTGCGAAGAATTTTTGACAAATCATTGTACTTTAGCGCTGATTCAAATAAACCAAATGCCAGTCAGTGAAATGGTGGGTTCAGCCCAATTAATCAAGATAAGATCCCTAGACAAGGCGGTTACTTCTACGGTACCCGTGGTAATCAAACTAGAAGTTTAAAAGGTAATAACTTTGTTAATTCTGAAAATGGCCAATACTTTCCAATCGCAAAAGCCTATGAACAATACTTAATAGCTCCATATTACACACCTCGTTATTATGCAGATGGTTTTTGAGATATTGATGCTGAAACAGGTAAAAAACATCTTGAAGTTTATGATCAAACTTCAAGAATTGGCGGAACAAAAAATGCTGGAGCGGATTTTGTTATTTTACGTTTAAAAATTCATAAATCCGCATTGAAAAATATCCTGCCTAAGTTAGAATACATTTTAGATTATGAGCCTGAAAAAGAAAAAGATTGATATATTGGCCTTGGAAAAAATGAATTATTTCACCCAATTAAAACTCAATTCTATGGCGGTTATCCAATAAATGTTGATGAGAACTTTAATCAAAACTATACTGGTTCTTCATCTTTCTCATTCAAATATAATAAGTCAACAGGTGGTGTAATTAATACACAAAATCGTGTAGTGAATAAAGACGTATTTCAATCATTATGAGTTAAATATGACGAAAATGAAAACAAAGATTGGAATTCTCATTTAGATAATTACAAGAAATATACCTCCCCATTCATTCAAGGCGAACACGGAATGGCTAAAACCATTTTGACTCAACATTCACAGCTTTACACATATGCTCCATATGAACGAAGACACAATATTTTAGGTCCGGGTTCTTCTGGTTCAATGGTAATTGATTCAAGTTTTAATTTGATTGGTATAAATTATCTTTTTACCAAGGATGCTACATATGCTGATACATTTTCTAATGCAGTTGCCTTAATGGAGGGGCATGGTGATTATAAAAATGGCTTTGATGGCAACATTAGAACTGATTTTGTCAAAAAATTAGTAAGTGATAATGTTAAAACAGTCAAACTTAATCCATAAAATAATAATAAATATATCCACCAAGCCATAGATTGGTGGATTTTAATTTGCATACAATATTTAATAAGAGCTTAAAAACAATTCAAAAGTTCATTGAAATTTTTGTTTATTATTTCGCGTGATTATCAAAAATCATAATTAATTTATGAAGATGGCAGCTAAAATGAACTGACTTTTTACTTGGCTCGGTATACTTTAAAAATGAATAAAATAAATTTATTTTTTTTCTTTCGTTCATTTAAATTTAGTGTATTATATTTCTAGTGGTTATAGCGCAAGGGATCACCTGAATCCATTCCGAACTCAGTAGTTAAGCCTTGTAGTGCCGACGATACCAGAGATGGGAAAATAGGGAGCTGCTTTTTTTATTTTCTTTTTTTGTATTTTAATCATTCAATAACTATGTTATGGAGGCCATTTTGAAATTTAAATTAAACTTAATTCCGTTATTGTCAATTCCTTTCATTACTATTTCGTGCAAAAATAATCAAAAACCCATTGAAGATGAAAACAAAATAGAAAATAAAGAAGTAGAAACAAATAATAAACGAGATGAGTTAAAAATTTATCATTTTATTGATTTTTATAATAGTAGCAAAATTAATAACAAGCAAATTTTTATTGATAATGACTTGCAAGCATCTAATATTTTAAATGGTTATATTTTTTACGAAGAATATAAAACTGTTGATGATACAGGGTTTGATGAGGATGCTGATTTAGAAATAACTAAAAATAATGTGCACATCTTTAAAATTTCTAGCTTTTTTAACAAAGATTTTTTTAAAGAAAACATTTTGATTTACACTAGTGAAATTCCAAATTTACTAACCCCCAATATTAATAATGTTGAAAATGCTAAAATATTTTTCCCTATTAAAATTGAAAGTGGGAAATTTGTATATGATGACCAAGCCAATATCATAGAAAAAAATATTGAAAAAGTTCGCGAATTTAAATTCAATCCAAAACACATTAACTATATTCATTCATCTGTTAAGGGTTTTTACATTGCTATAAACAAAAAACATACACAAGCATTTAAAGACTTTGTAAATAAGATTTATACGAGTTAAATATGAGAATAGAGAAATATTTATCAAGCATTATTAATAAATCGCGAAGCGAAATAAAAAAAGACATTAAAGATGGCAAAATTAGTGTGAATGGAACTTTGATTTTTAAAAGTATCAATGTTGACATTGAAAAAGAAAAAGTTTTTTATGATGGAAAAATTGTTGAATTTCAAGAACATAGATACTTTTTACTAAATAAACCCGCAGGTTATATTTGCGCTAATTATGATCCCAAGCATAAAACTATTTTTGATTTAATAGACTTAAATCCTAATAAATATTTTAGTGTTGGAAGATTAGATAAAGATACTGAAGGATTATTAATTATTACAAATGATGGTGAATTTAGTAACAGTGTTTTGAAACCATCAAAACACGTAGCTAAAAAATACTATATTGAAGTTGATAAAAACATTGATTTTGATATTGAAAAATATAATCTACCAATAAACATTGGTGATTTTGTAGTTAAAAAATATTTATTTGAATATATTGGTGAAAACAAATGTTTTTTAACTATTTATGAAGGCAAATTTCACCAAGTTAAAAGAATGATGAAACACTTTAATTTAAATGTAATATACCTAAAAAGAATTGAATTTGGTAATTTATTATTGCCTGAAAATTTGAAAATTGGTGAGTGAAAAGAAATCAATAAAAATGATATAAAAAAAATTTAAAAAATATTTTGTGTTTTAAAAAATAATGATAAGATATTACCAGTGGTTATAGCGCAAGGGATCACCTGAATCCATTCCGAACTCAGTAGTTAAGCCTTGTAGTGCCGACGATACCAGAGATGGGAAAATAGGGAGCTGCTTTTTTTATTTTCTTTTTTAAAAAATAATTTAAAAAATCAAGCCGATTATCATAATTCTGGCTTGATTTTTTTTATCTTTTTGAATAGTAAAATGAATATATTGGTAAATTATAGACCTAATTCTTTATCAGTTGGAATATCTAATGCTGATCCAACATATGAAAAGATTTCTGGACTTTGTTTAATGTATTCACCATTAAGAATTTTTCAAACACTCTCAACTGTATCCTCAATTTTAACAAATTGACCAGGAGACTTTGTAAAGTGTTCAGTCATGAAGAAGTTTTGAGTAAAGAAGTTTTCCAATTGTAATGCTTTTTTAACTATTGTTTTACTTTCATCATCAAGTTCGTCAAATCCTAAGATTAGAATAACATCTTCAAGATCTTTATATGTTTTAAGAATTTTTTTGGTTTCAATTATTGCATCAAAGTGACGCTTACCAATAATATTTTCATTGACTGAGTTTGATTGACTAGCAAGTGGGTCAAAGGCAGGGAAAATATTTTTAGCTGTTTGTGCACGAGAAAGTACTAAATTACCATCTAAGTGGTTGAAAACCGCAACTGCTGATGGGTCTGATAAATCATCCATTGGTAAGAACATTGTTTGGAACGAAGTAATAGCCCCATTTTCGTTTTTGAATAAACGGTGTTGAACATTAGCAACATCGCTTTCAAGAGTTGATTGATAACCTCCAACAGAAGGTTTTTTACCTAATGATGAACTAACTTCATTTTCTGCTTGAACAAAACGATAAATATTGTCAATAAATAATAAGACATCTTCTTTATCTTGGTCTCTTAAGTATTCAGCAGCTGTAATACCGATTGGTACAATTGACATTCTAGCCCCAGGTGATTCGTTCATTTTAGAAATAAACATAATTGAATTTTGCAATAAATTTGATTCTTTTAATTCATTGTAAAGTTCAATACCTTCACGTGAACGCTCACCTGAACCAATGAAAATGTTACTTGTTTGCTTACTGTTGTTATTTACGTTGAAAATGATTTCTTTCATTAAAACAGTTTTACCAACCCCAGCACCACCAAAAATACCGATTTTATAACCCTTAACAATTGGAATGAAAAAGTCAATAGCTTTAATACCAGTTTGAATTATCTCAGTATTTGTATTAATAAATTTGTTGTGATTAATTGTAGAGTTCATCTCAACATATTTTGGAGTAATTGTTGATTTAAGTAGCGGTTTACCTTCAAAACTATAAATATTATTCTTTGAATTAACGCCAACAGGAACCATAAAACTTTTATTTGTGTTGGTTACTTTATCATTAAGTGCAATAGGCTGTGCAGTATAAATTACGATTGCTTTTACTACTGTATCAGATACTACTCTTTTTACCAAAAGATACGTTTTTGAGTCATGTAAGGTTAATAATTGATTAACTTTTGGCAATTCAGAAGGTGAAAATTCAATATCTAAAACATCTGAATTAAATTGCAAAATTTTACCAGTCATTATTTATCTCCTAACTCAATAGCTACTTTTTCTAAGTAGTTTTTTGGGAACTCTATAAATTTATTTTCTACTTGAATATTTCAATCAAGCCCTAGATAATTTGAGTATTGTTGCAGTGCGAAAGCAAAAAAGTTTTTAGTAATTGAATCATCATAATCTTTGCCACTAATAATGTTTTCATAAGCACCTTTAGCTTCAAAATTAGTGTTGATAATGTAATTTAAATAATTCATAGCTTTTTGGTGGTCGGTCACGCCTTTAAACAAGTTTCATGAAATGATTTTTGAACTTAGCATTATAAAACTATGTGAATATAATGAATAACCTCTTTGCGAGAATAATTTATCAATCATTTTCCCTTTGTTTAATAGTGCAGAAGTTTCCGCGTTGAAGTCATAATCAAGTGTTGCTAATTTTAAATGACGTTTGTATTTTCTGTAAATTTTTCCAATTTCACCAGCAACTTGAGTTATTGTTCTGTTTTGAACGCTTGAACCAGTTCTTGATACTGATAAATCAATATTAATAGCAGGCAATTTACCAGCAGAGAATAAATCGGCACTAGTAACAATTTGACCATCAGTAATTGAAATAACGTTTGATGAAATTAGTGAAGTAATGTCGCCATCAATAGTTTGTAATATTGGCAGTGCAGTAATAGTCTTACGTCCGACAAAGCTACCTGCTCTTTCAAGAAATTGTGAGTGAGCAAAGAATATGTCGCCTGGCATGGCCTCTTTACCAACTGGCGCATCTGAAAGAAGCGCCATTTCTCTAATTATGTTTGCATGTTTTGTTAAATCATCAAAAACAATAAGAACATCATTTTCATATGAAAGATTTTCAGCATGAGCCATTCCTACATATGGAGCTAAGTATTGGTCGTATGTTGATGTTGCAAATGCATCAATAATAATTGTATTTTTTAATGCATCATATTTTTCAAGAGTTGAATAAATATTGGCAATTTGTTCTCTTTTTTGACCAATTGCTACATAAATACATTTAACATTATTTTTTGCTTGGTTAATAATTGTATTTAATGCGATGTGAGTTTTTCCGGTTTGACGGTCACCAATAATTAATTCACGTTGACCCTTACCAATTGGAATTAATAAGTCTATTGAAGTTATACCTGTGTAAAGCTGTTCATTTAGAGTTTTAACTGTCATTAAATCGTGTGCTAATTTAAATATTTGTGTTGATTGTTGGTGTTGAGCAAATTCAGGTTTTTTAGTTGGAGTTGGTAAAATTACATTTCCTGAGACATCAATTACTTTTCCAAAGTAAATGTCTGAAGTATAAACATTGTAGTTTGAGTTTAATAATTCTAATTGATCGCCAATTGAGATATTGCCACCTTGGTCATTTGATAGCAAGATTGCCTTTTCAGTAGTTGCGCTAATTAGAATTAATTGAATGTGAGGTTTACCAACTATGCTAAACATTTGTTTTTGCGAATAATTAAAATTTCCAGTCACCTCAATCATATAATCAAATATTGATGAAACAATTGGGGTTTTACTAATTTTATTAGTTGTCTTTTTCATAATTTCCTCCTATATAAAGATCAGTATAGATCCAATTATGATTAGTGATAATGATAATGAAGTTAAAACAGCGTATAAGGTTTTTAATTTGTATTTTTTAGATTTTTTAATGTTTACAAGAGCTAATATTATTGTTAATAAAATTAATAGTGAACCAATTACTGCAATTGAGATACCAAATATTTCTTGAACTTTATGAACGCTCTTGTTTTGCTGATTTATTTCTTCTTGTGCTTTTTTATAAGCTAAATCAAATTCAATTGCTGATTTGTCATCATTTATTTCTTTAGGTTGCGCCAATGTTCGCATTGTTAGGAAATTTTCTTTAATTTTTTCTATTAATTTTACATAGCCATTGAATCATTCATTGATTGTGTAATTATTAACAGTAGCCACAGCTTTAAGTTTGTGAATACGTTTATTTATAACATCTACAAATTGCTCAATTGTATTGGAATTATATTGTAATTGGTCAGAATTAATCTTTTCTGCATATTGCTTCATATTTTCAATATTTTTGAAGATAACGTCTTTATTTTGTCTTAAAACATCAACTTTATAAACATTGATTAAGTGGTTATATGCATTAGGAACAGCATTTCAAGAACCTACACCATTAAATTTTGAAGAAGCAATGGCAGTTAAAAATGTATTAGCAGAATCTCTGTATGCTTCATCTATTGAAATTTTGTTATTTTTATATTCTTTGGTTAATTTTTCAATTCGTTCATTTTGATAGATGATGTAGTTTAATGAATAAATTGTCTTGGTAAATTGATCAACTAGCCCAAAAACAGTATTGATTAGGACTTGGTTAGCTAATTTTTCATATTTTAAGTTTTCATCTAAACCAAGTGAATCATAAAATTTAAGTGCAATATCATTAATAGCTTTAATTTGGTTATACAAAATCTCTTGTTTGTAAGGGTCTTGATTGCTTTCTAAACTAAAATCAGTAATATATGTACGTTTCAAGTTAGGTTTTTCTTTGTCATAGATAGCAACTTTTGCGCTATTTTGAGTTATTTCTTGAACTTCATATTGATATTTTGTATTGATTGGATTGTTAAAAAAGAATACATCTTTTAATTTTTGACTTGCTAAAATGTTTAGATTTTCAATTGAATTCGTCGAATATTCTGCTCTGACTAAAGGTGTTAAAATAGGCAGTGATTCAAGTTTTGTTTCAACTGGCAACACTTTAACTGGTTTGTTTGGAACTAGAGGTGGAATATATGGAATATCTTGTGGTTGAGTAGGGGTAGGCTCCTCAATAATAAATTCTTGATTTTGTCTAAGGTCAAATTCGATAAAACGAGTTTTGAACTTATCAATTATATATTCGTCTCAATTTTTATATCCTTTAGGATTTTGAACAGTCAAAATAGTTTGTTCTTTACCATCTACATTTGCTTTTTTATTAACAAAATCATAATCCTTGCCAATTTTTAAGATATCAGAATCGTCAAGTGCAATTGATTTAATTTCTTCAAGTAATGAACCAGTATATTTTTCAATAGCAGATTCAAAACGTTTTTCATCAACAATATTTAGTTCTTCAGCAACCTTTTTAATTTTTGAAGGGTCAATTGCTCTGTCATATTTAGTTAATTTATCATCACCCTTACCGTAAATAATGTTTTCATACTGTTTGTTATTAAATTCAACTTTACCATTTATATAATTTTTCTCTCTAGAAAGAACATATGGGAAAGTAATATACATTCCGTATTTATCTGGTTCTTTTTTGATATTTTCTTTGTTAGATTCGTAAAACTCAAGAAGTTTTTCAAGGTAAATTTGGCGCGAAAGTCTAGTTTGATAGTCGGTTTCTGTATCAGATTTGTTTTTTAATATTTGGTCTTTTAAAAAACTTGTTATTAACTCAATTGATTTATCAATAGTTTCGGCAATTTTCTTGTCGTTTTTTTCTTTAAAAGTAGAGAAATTAGGGTCAGTAGTTTTTGGTTTTTCCTCAGGTTTATTATTTCCAGGAGCAGCCGGCGGTTTAGGGTCATCTAAACGTGCACTAACGAATGCTAAAGGAGTTGTTATCGAAGTTATTAATCCAAGTGAATAAATTATTTTATTTTTACTCATTCATATCTCCTTCATACTCAACTAAAGAAAGATTATGAATGATTTTTAACTCATATTCTTGATTTTTTAATTGATTAAGATGTGCGATTTCGTTTAATTTTAACCCGATATTTTGTAGTGCTTTTAAGTGGGAAATTTCTTGACTAATTTCTTTTAATTTTGCTTTATATTTGTTCTTTATTTCTGATTTTTTTGCCTTAACAAAAAGTTTGATTTTTGAAAAAGTATTGAGTGTAGCTTTTTGACCATCACAATTCATATTTGTGTTTTTTAGTAAAATATAATAAGTTTTATTGCTTTCAAAATCTTGAATTTTTAGAACAGTTTTTTCATAACTCGCTAATGATTTTGAACTCACCATTTTTCAGTTGTCTGATTCTTCGATATTGAAGTATAGAATAGCATTTTTGAAAACTAATGGAGTGTTAGTTATTGAGTTTATTTCAATATTAATTCCATTTTTATTCATTAGGCATCCTCACTAGATTTTTTATTTTTTCTAAAAAACATAACGATATCTTCAATTTCTTTTTCACGCTTAAATTTAATAATTTTTTTCGACAATTTTAATATGTCTTCATCAAGTTGCTTGATGATTTGATTAGTTGTTATTAATTTGTTTTTTGCGTTGTAGAAATATGATTCAATCATTAGTGCGTGAATTGAGTTGGTTAAAAATATATTGATTTCGCTATCTATAAATGATTGTAAATCTGGAAAAATCAAATAATCCTTTATGTTTACCTTTTCAATTGCTTCGTTAGTGTTTGTAAACTTGTAGACATCAAACTTTTCAAGGGGTAATATTGTGAAAGCATCTTTAAAGTTCTTGTTTGAACTAATTACAAAACGAACACTTTCATAATTGCCATCAGCATAAAGATATTTAACTAAAAATGCTAGTTCATTTTCTAGATTTTGATTACGTTGTTCGCTAGTGTATTGGCGAATAATTTGAAGCTTATTATTTTTGCCAAATTCAATTGCTCGATCGCCAATTAAGATAAATTCGGCTTCATTTTTTTTGATGTTTTTTAACATCATTTGTTCATATCTGGTGTATGAATCTGTTGAGTGTTTTTGCTCTTCTGTTAAATAAATTCAAAGTTGTTTTGGCTTAACAAAAAATGATTTAATTTTTTGTGAAAAAGCATTGTTAAGTATATTTCTATTCTGAATAAATTTATTTTTTACACTATATTCTGTTTTTAATTGGGAAATTAAGTGTTTATTATTAAGGGCATTTTTGACATAAAAATGTAATTTTTTACTTAATTTCATAATTTCAATTAATAGAATATTCTTTTCGTTATTTACACGTAAATAAATATTATCTAAGCTTTTTTTCTTTTCTTCAATCTTTTTGAAATGCATTTTATTTCTCGATTCTTGCTAACATTTCATGGTTGAAGAATAGCTTATAAGTTTTAGTTTCAGGCGAAATATAAACAATTATTGACGGGATTACTTCGACATAGAATTTTGCGTCAAGTAATTTAAATAATTCGTAATTATAACGTTGTAAAAAACTACTTAATTCAGCACTTTTACCACTGATGCGCATGTTTAATGACTCAGATGTTGTAGGTTCTTCTTTAACAATCAATGGTGATAAAAATTCACTGCTAAATTTTGGGTCAAGTGCGAAAGATATTATGAAGTTATTGAAAACTAAATTGTGTTTTTCTTTAACAGCATTATTGATGGCTTGTACAAAAACTTGATATGGTTCAGAATTTAATCCAAACCCCATTGCTAGTAAAACACTTGAACTTAGTTGTTCAAATGAAACAAAATTTGAGCTAGATTTTAATTTTTGATATTGAGAATTTATATTGAAAATTTGCAATTCATTTGTTAATTTCAATTGTTTTAGTTCTTTTTTTGATATTCTCTTATTCATATTCTAAGCTCCTTTTTGTTTGTGTTTTGTTTAGTTTGTGTAGCACAATAATTAGTTTAATTGATGCTCCAACCAAAATTGCTATTGAAAGCACTGATTGAACAACTGCAAAAATTTGTACTAAGTTTAAATCTGAATTTAAATAACTAAATGCGTAATTTTTAGATGCTTGCATCATTCTTTCGAAACCTAAAATTGACATAATGATTATTGAAATCAAGATAATTAGGTTTAAAAATATCAATGAAAATCTGTAAATTGTTGCATTATTTTTCAAATAAATTGCTAACAACAAAATTGTTGTTATAACAGTTATAAATAACACACTTAAATTAATGGCATTATCATCGTTATTGAATGTTAAAACCATAAATGACATTCAAATAATGGTTAATAATGAACCAAAAATTATTGAGTTTGTTAATGTATTTTTTGTTCTAAAAATAGTCACTAAATTGATAGTTAAATAAATAACTAACGCAACTAGAGGCACTATTATGAATAGTAAATACAGATAATTTGGCGAATATGCTACTTTTTCATCAAAGTAGCTATTTTTATTGATTTTAATTGTAAAAATGTGGATTATTCAAATTGCTATTGAAGCTAATAAAATTAACGAGAATCAAAGTTTGCTTTTTAAATATTCTCGATTTAAATTATTGTTTGAAATTATGTTAATTGTTTCTCAATATGAGAAGAATAATAATAGTGAAGCTCCAATAAATAGTGCAATAACTATTACTAAATTCGCTGTTTTTTTAACTTTAAATAATTCCCTAAATCAGTCACTAAATTTGTTAAAGTGTAAAAATAATTGTGCTTCTTTTGGTGAACTATTTGTTCAAATGAAGAAGATAGCTAATATAGCGCTTACTAACAAGGCTCTAGCAACTTGAGTTATTACTAAACTTGCAATTGTTCCCGATGTTAAAGGACTTGATTTACGTTTAATGTAGTAGGCGAAAATAGCATAAGTTAGGTCAAAAACATATAAAGGTATAAATGAATAAAGTAAGTGTATAACTTTTTTTCCATCAATTGATCTAAATGCTAAAAACAAAACAAAAGCAGTTATTGATGATAATAAATATCAAATAAATCAAGGTAAATAGAATTCTATTTTTTCTTTATTGATAAATAAATCAGTAAATATTTTGCTTATTGGATAAACAAATAAAATTGACAATATTGCAATACGCAATAGAATAACAAAGTTTACTTCTTTATATTTTTCTGCTGTGAAATTGAAAAATAATTCAATAGGTACTTTATCGTTGATTAAAATTGCTTTTTTTGCCAAAAATAATAGTGTTATTCCGGCTATAAAAATTCATATTCCAGCAATTAGTTGGTAAACTCGCGAAATTCAATTTCGCTTTTGTTTGCTAACTAAAGTTTCATAATCATCATAAATTTTCTTATTTTCTAATTCAACTTTAGTCATTATTAACTCCCATTTGAACCATTATTGAATTTGAATTCATTAGGAATATTTGCTTTAGTTGCACCGTTTTGGAATAATCAAGTTTTGATTGTTTTGCCATTATTGTATTTTTTCATTAATGAATCAAGATATGAGTTTTTTTGGTCTCTTCCACCACCATAAATTAAGTCGTATTGAGGTAAGTTATATTTACCAAAAGCACCCTTGTAATCATAACCCTCTGATCTTAAAGCGGCGACAAAGTCAGTACCAGCAAAAGTATATATTGTACTATGTGCTCCTATAACTTCATTTCTTTGGTTTCTAACACTTGAACCTGACGACCCTCCAATTGGAGTATAGTGTCTTAACATGTATTGTAGTCCAGTGTTGAAATATTTTTTAAGTTTTCCTTGATCATCATATGTTTCATAAAGATCTTGCCCTCTAATTGGTGCTACTATGAAAGCATCATTTACTCCGGGTTTATCTGTAAATGAACGTAAACCTATTTGATATGATAGAAAATTGCCGCTTTTTAGTCTTTCTTCAGAAAATGATGGTTTTCCACCTTCTTGAACCGCATCTGGCTCATAGAATCTATAATCTGAGTTGACTCATAAACTTTGTCATAAATGTTTTTGAGAAATTTGGTCATCATCATAATAACGTCTTAGGAAATAGTCATCTTTTGATGAAGGATAACCAACAGCAAATAGTTGATCAACATGGTCGGGTTGTTTACCTTTTAAACTTCAATCAGCAGGTTTATGATTTTTTAAATAAGATTCTTTTAAGAATTTGATTTTTTTGTCATCAGGTCTTGAATAATAATCATTAGTTACCATTTTTGCAAGTTCTTGTGCATCTGCTGGAACTGGTGGAACATTCATATTTGATCATGAACCAGTTTTTAGACTTGCTAATTTCTCAAAATCAACTTCAATCACAGCAAAGTCAATCATTTCTTCAACATCTTTATATTTTGTTTTATCTTCTGGACTTAAAAAATTTGCTGGCTTAGAATTTAGATAATCAGTTGCATCAAAAATTCTACTTACTGCATTTTTTATTTCTTGGCCACTTCATCCAATTCTAGTGAAGTTGCTGTCAAGTCCTGTAATTCTAAATTTTGTCATTAACCCAACATCTTTATTATTGATGAACGTAATACTCATTGCATCAAGAGTGGATTCCTTAACCATTTTTGCAACGTGTGAGTTAGTACCAAAATATCATTTTGTTGGATATTTTTTGTTTCCTTCAGGGATTTCATAGTCCATTATTCACATTGTCCCAAATGAATGTCTTCCCATTTTGCGTTCATCGTGAGGTTTCTTTTTTTCGTCCTCATATTCTTTCTTTTGTTTATTCAAAATATCAATAGCCTGGTCATATGTTAAAGATTTTAATTCTTGAATTTCTTTTTGGTGTTTTTCTATTTCTCTATCATATTTTTCTTTTGTGGCTTGCTTGTCATGTTGGTGTGCACGCGCTACACTTCGCTCTTGCTCAATTTTTAATTCTTTGATAGCTTTTTCTTGGTTTTCAACAAAAGATTCAATATATTTATCAAATTCAGTTTTATTTTGTGATTGTTTTCAATTTGTGATATTTTTAACGGCTTCATCAATTTCAGATATTTCTTTTGTAAATTCATCTTTTCAACTAAAATCGACACTTACTGTTTCTAAAGCAATTTGCTTATACATTTCATTTGGCAACATACGTGCTAAACCAGTTGATTTATATCTATCTCTACCCCCAAGGTAGTCGATATCTGAACTATAGTTAGGTGTAGTGCCGCGTTTATACAATGTTAAACCATCAAATTCACCATTTTCTTTTAGTTTTGGTAATGTAAAACCTTTATAAGCGGCTGATTCATATGTTGGTAAATTCACTTGTTTTGCAATTTCATTGAAATTTTTAGCGGCATTTTCAGTGTAATTTAAATCAGGTCGAATTGTGCTAATTGGTTTATTTTCTCAAGCTCTTTTTACTCTCTCGTCATATGCTTTGTTGTCTTTTTCATATCTTTGTTGTTGAGATAATTTAATATATTCGTCTAATTCAGAGCCTGATACTTTTTTCTCATTTCTCGGAGGCAATTGTCCGTTATCTAGAATGCCCATTTCAGTTGTTTTGAATCCGCTAATTTCATATGTTTGATAAGTAGATTTATTATTTTTTTTGTTTTTAATTGAAATAATAAATTTTACTTTTCCAGTAGCGTTTCGGTCATTTTCAGCCTCAACATTTTCTAATTTAGCTTCAAAGGAATTTGCAAATTCATTTTTAACATTAATTTGCACTATTTGGCGATATTTGTTTGTAATTGTATCTGCTGTAACATCTGATTTATTTTTAGCTTCTTTTGTGTATTCATCAGTAATTTTAAGATCAAATGCTTGGTCAAATGATTTTTCCTTGAATTTATTTAGTTCCTTGTCATTTGAGTCATAACTAGGATTTGTGCTGCCTTGTTCCTTACCTGTCTTTGTGCCGCTTTGGCCATTTTTAGGATCATTTTCTGGTTGATTTGCTTTATTAACACAAGACGCAGCAAAAAGTAGTGTTGAAAAAGCACTTAGTGAACTAGTTAAAAATAGTGTTAATTTTGTTTTTTTCATAATTCCTCCTAGTTAAATTCCTCATCATTAGTATCAGATGATTCAATAACAGTAAAGCCGGCAGATCTTAATTTATTAGCTAGTGTTGGGTTATTAACAACAGTTACAGTGCCTGCAAATCCTGAATTTCCATTTCTTACTAATCTAATAAATGTATGCAAATTAGTGATAGCTGATGATGAAAGATCGTTGCTTGTGATTTTAAATCCAGAAGTTGAAGTGTTGTTTGAGAATACAATTTTTGGATTTTTGCCTGGCGCTGGCGGCGCAAAATTCTCAAAACCAGCATTGGTTAGGTCTTTATCACCAATATCATATGTAGATTTATTGTTATAGAATTTTACGGTTCATACTTTTCTTGGAGCGTTAGATGATTTGTAAGCATCGCGAAATACTAAACCACGTAATGTTTTAATTGATGGCGCTCTACTAAAGTCAAGGTCAGTTGGGTAACTATTATTTCCTTCGTTGTGGTCGGGATTTAGCCCAGGGCCAAATCCGCCTTGGAAAAATGGCCAGTTATTTCTTGAATAGTATGCCATTCTTAAACCATCATTAATACGTTCAAATTCATTAGCTGTGCCTTTTTTGATGTCTGATTCTTCAAATGCTAAAGCATTAAAAGTAATCCGAGTTGCAATTGGCGCACCTTTTTGATATCCAAAGCTTACGTTATAGTCATTTGTGTTAACTCATTTAGTTTTATATACTGCTCAAGGGTTGATTGATCATGATTCTTTAAGTGAGTTACCTAGTGTGTATAGTGATAATTCTTTAATGTTTTTATTTTCGAGAGCTATTAATGAACCAGTGTTTGTACCTTTATCACTAAAATATAATTCAAGTAGTTGAATATCATTTGGAAGCGCTTCAAGAATAGGTTTGAATCTTTGTGCAGAATCTTTTTCACCCATATTTTTGATTCTGAATGCTGTAACATTGATGTTTTCAGACTTAATTTTTTCAAGTAATTTTATTGTTTTATTGTATCCAGAATAATTTGAAGCATCAATTTCAACTACTAGACCTTCATTTATTTGGCCAGGTTCATTACTTGGCTTTTCTCGTTGCATTTTAACGAGTTTAAAGCCATCATTTGCTTCAACTATTCCGCTAAAGCGTTGGTCACTTAAAGTAACATCTTCAGATTTTCATCCAGGATATACACCATCTCTTATATCATCTGGCGATCTACCATAAGGACTATCATAGCTAAATGTACGGCGATTTTTATTGTCATTTACTCTACGCGCAATAACTACGTTGTGGCCTTCTGGTGGTGAATAAGCATGAGAATCTAATTCACCATTTTCATTGATATATGAGTTTGATGGATCAAGAACATAACCTTTTTTCAATTGTTCTTGAGCACTTGAAGAAAGTTTGTTTAATTTAGATCAATCAAGATTTGAATAAATTCATAAATATCTGTGTTCTTTACCTTTGAATTTACCTTGCGAAATCATCTCGTCATATTCAGTTTTTTTATCTTCTTTTAGGAAATTGCGAATTTTTGGAGAATCAAACAATCTTTGTCATTTATAGAATTTTTCTTTTCAGAAATCCGCATTTTGGTTAATGAATTTATTAAGTTCATCTGGATCTTGTATAGTTAATGCATCACTAACCATATTTACAACTCAAGTTGAATTTAATCCCTCTTTTGTACCTGTTCCAATTGTATCTTTAATTGATTTTTTAATTAATTCTTCTGTGACTTCAATACTTAAAACTTCAGGAACGGTGTGGTTTATATAATCACTTGACAATCCTTTTTCACTGTCATAAGATGGAATGTCTCTTGGTTTTAATGGTTTAACATTACCATATACTTCAACACCATTAACTTTTATTGTTTGTTTAGTCTCTTCTTCTTTTAGTATGGGTTTTGGTTGAGGTTTTGGTTCTGGCTTGGGTTCTGGTTTTGGAACCGGTTTGGGTTCTGGTTTAGTTTCTTTTGGAGGTTCAACTTTAACTATTGGTTTTGGTTTAGTTTCTTTTGGTGGCTCAACCTTTGGTGGTTCGATTTTTTTAGGTTTTTCTTTTAAGTTTGAATCCGCATTTGAAGGCGAAGTATTAGTCAAATCTAAATTATCTTTAGCTACCAAATTATTTCTAGCTCTAGCCGTTGTTCGATAATCAGTACTATTTCTTGAATCGCTATTAGCTAAATAAACAATTACACCAGTTGCAGTTGCACTTAATACAGTTGCAGATAATGATAGTGCGATTATTTTATTTTTTTTGAACATATTACTCTCCTTCGTGTGGTAGGTTTAATTACTGTAATATAATACATCTATTATTATTCATATTTCATTATTTATTATTAAATAAATACAATTTTTTTAATTATGTGCTCTAAAAAAAAAAAAAAAATGAGCCTTTTTTGGAATTTTACAGGTATTTTTGCTAAAAAACTCAATTTAAGCACTAATTTGACTATTAGATTTTGTGGAAATGTTCCATTTTGCGGGGACAAATATTTCTAAAAATAATAAAAAAATAGACTTTTTGAAGCCTATTAAAGGATTTTTAATTAAGCAATTGCGCTTCTTCTAAGTGTTTTTGCAGTTTTTGCTGTAACTCTTAGAGTGGTTTTTTTACCATTAACATTAATAGTTACTTTTTGTAAATTAAGGTTAAATTTTCTTTTTGTAGCGTTCATAGCGTGTGAACGTCTGTTACCAGTTTGCGCGCGTTTACCGGTTAATTGATCTACTCTTGCCATCTTTACTCCTTTCAATTTGATAAATAATTATTTATAAAAATGTAAGTTTATTATATTATAAAAATATTTTTTAATTAATTTTTATTTATTAACCCCTAAGTTCGCTATATAAAGGTTTTTTAATATCAAAAAATCTTGTTCGGTTAATGTGATCTAAATATTTTTGTGGATGAGAATATTTATATATGTATCTATATTTCAATTTGATTTTTGTGTAATGAACTGGGTTGAAAAATCCAAAGTATATCAAGCCAATTGCGCCAATTGCAATGAAGACTAATGATGCAATTGTATACATTTCATAGGCATTTTGGCGTAATGGTTCTAGTGCTAAACGAACAAGCCCATATCAAATAAAGTATAGAGAACCATTCATACCAGGTTTTAGTAGACCAAATAAATTAATTATTCAAACTAAAATTAAATAACCTACTAAGTTTGCTAGTGACTCATATAAGAATAATGGATATCTAAATAATCCAGGTTGATTTAATTCTGCACTAATTGAGTCGCTTATAAACATGTTTTGAGCAAATGTTTTACCAAAAATTAATACAGAAGAACCATCTCAGTCAACTTTTCCATACAATTCGTGGTTTGCATAGTTTCCTCAACGACCAATTACTTGACCAATTAAAATTGTTGGAATTATAATGTCAACCGCTTTGCGGAAGTCGATTTCATGGCGCTTATGATATACATAAATAACACCAACAATTGTACCCAAAATAACACCACCTTGGATACTTAAACCACCCTCTCATATTTTTCACCATGACCTTCAATCAAAACTTGGGTCATGCAATGCAACCTCAACTAAATCTCATAAACGAGCACCAACAATTGTTGAAGGCACAATTAAAAAAATCAAGGTATATAGAATTTCAAACTTATATTTTTCTCTGTGTCAGAAAAAAGCTATTGTGAATATCGCTGCCAAAAAACCCATCATTAAAGTTATTGAATAAGTTCTGATAGGAAATGAACCAATTGAAAATAAAATTGACCCACTATTGGCTTGAATACCTGCAACAATGCCATAATTATTATCAGTATTCATAGCACCTCCAAAAATATTTATGAGATAATTTTACCATAAAAATTAATTATTATTTATAATTAGTTCATAACAAGGATTTTGAAAATTAGTTTTTTGACTAATATCAATATATTTTCAATTGAATTTGTAAAATTACCGGTAGTTGCTCGAGTGGCTGAAGAGGTTTGTCTCGAAAACAAATAGTCGCGCAAGCGGCTCAAGGGTTCAAATCCCTTACTACCGGCCATTTTTTTATTTTATTGATGTTTTATAAATTTTTATGGTATAAAATTACTAAACATAAGTAAATTATTCATGAAATTTCTTAATAATAATTTAAATTTGGAGGGATATGAAGCCAACAAAATTAGTTGCTATTGGTGGTGTTCAAGAGATTGGAAAGTCATCACTTTTTGTTGAATATGGTGATAATATTTTTATTATCGATGCTGGAATTAAATTTGCTGATACTGCTTCGACCGGGATTAAAGGAATTATTCCAGATTATTCATATTTAGCTGAAAATCATAAAAAAATTAAAGGTTTATTTATTACTCACGGCCATGAAGATCATATTGGTGGAGTTGTATATTTAGTAAAACAAGTGCCAATTAAAAAGATATTTGCACCACGAATTGCAATTCAATATTTAAAGCTGAAATTTGAGGAACACAAAGTACCTTCAGGAATTCAATTTATTGAAATTGAAAAGTCTGCTGTTCATAAATTTGGCAAATGTTCAGTTGATTTTTGAACTGCACAACACTCAATTCCAGATGCATTTGGTGTGCGCGTGAATACTCCTAATGGTTCAGTAATGTGTACTGGTGACTTTAGATTTGATTATAATCCAATTGGCGAAAGCTACACAGATTTCGCCAGATTGGATCAAATTGGTAAAGAAGGTTTAACTGTTTTATTATCAGATTCAACCAATGCAATGCGGCCACTTCATTCACCATCTGAAAATGATATTTTAAAAGACATTGAAAAATACATGAGACAAGCTGAACGCAAAATAATAATAACTGCCTTTGCTTCGAACTTAATTAGAGTTAAAGCAATTATTGAATTGGCATCAAAATTAGGCAAAAAAGTCGCAACATTTGGTCGCTCAATGGTAAATGGTGTAAAAATCGGACGTAAATTAGGTTACATTAATGTTGATAGTAAAGTTTTAGTTGACAAAAAACAAGTAGCAAATATTCCTGACAATGAATTGGTGATTTTGACAACTGGTTCGCAGGGTGAGCAACTTGCAGCTCTTGCGAGAATGTCTCACGGAAAACACCCAACTGTTAAAATTAAAAAGGGAGACTTAATTATTTTCTCATCAAGTCCAATTCCAGGCAATCATATGGTAATTGAGCTACTAATTAATAGACTTGCAAAACTTGGCGCCGACATTAAAGAAAACGGTGTTGATGGCTATCTGCATACTTCAGGTCATGCTTATAAACATGAACACTACAAGATTTTTCAGTTAACTAAACCAAAATACTTTATTCCATATCATGGTGAATATAGAATGTGTATTGCGCATAGTCAAAGTGCTATTAAAAGTGGCGTTAAACCTGAAAATATATTTATCCCTGAAAAGGGTAGGGTTTATCACATAATCAATCAAAAAGTATTTGAAACTAATGAAAAAATTGATTATGGACCAATTTATATTGATGGTCACAGCATATTGAATTTAAACTCTTCTGTAATTAAAGAACGTCAAAATTTAGGAGAAAGTGGATTTGCTAATATTGCTATAACTGTTGATAGAAAAAACAAAAATATAATTGGTAGACCTTCTTTAATCTCTCGTGGCGCATTTTATGTTAAAACTTCATTAAGTTTAGTGAATGAAGCAAAACGAATTGCACATGGTGCTGCGCTTTATTATGTAAAAAATACTGAAAATTTCAATGTAATGGAGCTAAAACAACTAATTATTGATAGATTAGAAAACTTTTTCTATAACAAAAAACGTCGTAGACCAATCATAATTCCCACCATTTTGTACAATGATGATAAAAATGAAGAAATTCTTTCAAACTCTAAGTTTAATTTCGTTAAAAAAGATAAAAGTGATTCAAAAAATACTGAATTATTATTGAAAAACATCAAAGCTGAAATGTTTGGCGATAATTCCGACATTGAAGACATTCACGAAGATGAAGAGGATGATGAAATCGAATAAGCTTAGGCTTATTTTTTTATTTAAAAAACAAGCATTATTGCTTGCTTGGTAATTTTGCGTGTAAATAATTTATGTTTTTACCTAATGAACTTCACTTCTTTTCATAACCAGTCATGACATTATCAGATGCAAATTTTGAATTATGCAAATCTTGACCAAATTCAATAATATTTCAATTGTTTTCGTTAAATTGTTCCAATGAAAACTCAAAGAAATTATCATTATCGGTTTTTAATTTTAATATTGAATTTTCATTCATAATTTTTGCGTACTTATCTAAGAATGTTTTATATGTAAGTCTACGTTTAAAATGTCTTGCTTTAGGTCACGGGTCACTAAATGTCAGTCAAAGTGTATTTAAAGTACCTATAAAAATATTTTCTAGGTTGCTTGCGTCATCTAATATTATTTTAAAATTTTTTAAATTATATTCTTCTGCTTTTGCAAGCGCTTTTGCAGCTACTGTTGGATATTTTTCAAATCCATAAAACATAATATTTGGATTTTTAAGGGCTAATTCAACTATCATTTCGCCCTTTCCCATTCCTAGTTCTACTATTGATTTGTTGTTAAGTTTAATTGGATAGTTAGTTTCATTAATAAAATAATCTGAATTTTTTATTTTTTGCTCTGCGGTTTTATCGAATCTTGGTCTCATATTTAAAAATTCTACATTAGTATCTTATAAATAAAACAATAAAATAGTTGAGTTTTTAATTATATTTTTTCAATTGCAAATCAAATAAGTTATTGTGGAATTCAATTATTTAAGGAATAAATTAGGAATTTTATTCATATTTTAATTAATTATTTTGTAGATATTTTTCAATAGCTCTTTATTGAATAATCAAATAATAAATTATTTTAACAAGTCATATTATTCAGTTGATTCAACAATTTATAAAATCACAAAAAAATAATTAAATTTTAGCAGTCTAACAATAAGAGTGCTAAAATATAAATAAATAAGGAGGGATATGGACTTTAATTTAGATGATTTATTTGGTAATTTGAATAATACAAAACCAAAAGACGAAGATGATGTATTGAAAAAGTATGGCAGAAATCTAACTGATTTAGCAACAAGAAATGAATTAGATCCGGTAATAAATCGAGATGATGAAATTCGCCGAATGATTCGTATTTTAAGTAGAAAAACAAAAATAATCCAGTTTTAGTAGGTGAACCGGGTGTTGGAAAAACTGCTATAGTTGAAGGCCTTGCTAGAAAAATTGTTGAAGGTCAGGTTCCCGAAAATTTAAAAGGTAAGGATGTTTTTGAATTAGATTTAGCATCATTAATAGCTGGCGCATCATATCAAGGCCAATTTGAGCAAAGATTGAAATCTGTATTGAAAAAAATTGAAGAAAGTAATGGTGATATTATTTTATTCATTGATGAAATACACATGCTAATTGGAACAGGTAAAAATCAAGATGGCGCTATGGACGCAGCAAACATTTTTAAACCATTGATGGCTCGCGGAAAATTGCATTTAATTGGTGCTACAACATTCGATGAATATAGAAAATATATTGAAAAAGACGCAGCTTTAGAGAGAAGAATGCAAAAAATCGATGTTTTAGAACCAACAACTGAAGGCACAATCGCAATATTAAGGGGAATTAAGGAGAGATTTGAGAATTTTCATAATGTTAAAATTCTTGATGAAGCCTTAGTTTCAGCAGCAAAATTATCATCTCGCTATATTTCTGATAGATTTTTGCCAGATAAAGCAATCGATTTGATTGATGAAGCTGCTTCAACAATCAAAACAGAAATTAATTTCAAACCTGAAGAACTTGAAAAATCTCAGCAAAAATTAGCTATGCTTGAAATGGAAAAAATTGCATTGAGTTCAAGTAATGAATCAAAAGGTAAAAATAAAGAAAGATTAATTGAATTAGATAAATTAATTAATGATGAAAATGAAATAATAAAAGACTTAAAAAATAAATGAGATTTAGAAAAAGAGCGTCTTGAACAAGTTTCAAATGCTAAGTCTAGACTAGAAAATTTAAAGCATGCTTTAACAATTTATCAAAAAGAAGCTGACTACGAAAAGGCTTCAAGAGTTTTATATATTGAAATACCAAATTTAGAAAAAGAAATTGCACAAATGGAACAGCAAATTTTGCAAAATAGCAGTTCTTTAATTAAAGACACGGTAACTAGCGAAGAAATTGCCTCAATAGTTTCTAAATGAACAAAAATACCGGTTACCAAGTTGCTTGAAACTGACAAAAATAAACTTTTGAACCTAGAAAATGAGTTGAAAAGTAAAATTAAAGGTCAAGATAATGCAATTAATTTAGTTTGTCAAGCTGTATTAAGAGCCAAAGCAAATATTAATGATCCGAATAGACCGCTAGCAAGTTTTCTATTTACGGGGCCTACAGGTGTTGGTAAAACTGAACTTTCAAAAGCATTAGCTTATGCTTTATTTGATTCAGAAAAACAAATGATTAGAATTGATATGTCTGAGTACATGGAAAAACACTCAGTTTCAAAAATAATTGGTGCTCCTCCAGGGTATATTGGTTTTGACCAAAACAATTCATTAACAGAACAAATAAGAAAAAATCCATATACTATTCTTTTACTTGATGAAATTGAAAAAGCCCATAAGGAAGTCTTAAATATTTTGCTTCAAATTTTAGATAATGGTTCAATAACTGACTCTAAAGGGAGAAATATAAACTGTCGTAATTTAATTATAATTATGACCTCAAATATAGCTTCCGATGAAATTCTAAAAAAACAAATTGAAATGAACGCTCCCGAATTAAAAGCAGAACTATTAAAATTTATGAGTCCAGAATTTCTAAACAGAATTGATGAAGTTGTTAAATTCAATTCTTTAAGTGAATCAGTTATTAAAGAAATTGTTGATCTTGAAATGCAAAAATTAATTAAAAGAGTTAAATTAACAAAAGATATTAACTTAGAATATAGTGAAAAATTAATTGATTTTATCGCAAAATCAGCCTATGATAGTCAATTTGGCGCTCGCCCTATTAAAAGATTTATTCAAAACAAAGTTGAAAGTGTGTTGGCATATAAAATAATAAATGGCGAAATTAATAATCAAGAAAAATATCAAATAGATGTTTTTGCAGGAAACTTTATAATTAATGTTATTAAATAGCTTCGAGCTATTTTTTAATTTACCAATTCAATTGAAAATCATTCATAAATGTAATTTTCTAATAAATATTTTGCTCAACTCAATAATGTATAATTTTAATAATAAAAAAGTAGGTAAAAATGAACATTAGAAGATATAAACCCGAATTAATTTCTTTAAAATCAAGACCCTTAAGAGTGCTTATAATTGCTGATAGTTTTCTTCCCTATATTGATGGTGTTGCAAGAGTAATTGAAAATTATGCTGAACAATTCGAGCAAAAAAATGTTGATTATCGAATATTGGCTCCAAGATATAAATCAGCAGACTTATCAATCGATGAAAAATACAAAGGCAAAATAATTAGATTGAAAACCTCGAGAATGAAGTGGGGCTCATATGAAGTTTTTAAGTTTCCTATAATTAACGAAGAACAACAGTTAATTGATGATTTTGACCCGGATATTATTCATGCGCATTCTCCATTTGTTGCTGGTAAAATTGCTGTTTCATTGAAAAATAGATACAATATTCCCATTGTTTTTACAATGCATAAAAATTTTAAACAGAGTGTAATATTAGCAACTAACAGTGATCTTTTTGGGACTTTAAGCGGCTTTTTAATGAATCAATTCACTAGACAAATTGACCATATATTCTATGTTTCAAATTCATCAATGAAACTTAATAATTTTTCTGATAGCATTATGCAATCAGTTGTTGGCGATGGAACAAAATTTAAATACACTGAAAACTCGAGTGATTTAGCTAAAAAAGCTATCACTAAATTTAATATAGACACCACAAAACACAATTTACTTTTTATATCTAAGTTTATATGAGAAAAAAATATTAAACTGCTTTTAGATTCTTTTAAAACATTATTGACAGTAGATAAAAATTATTCTTTAACTATGGTGGGTGGTGATTGAAATTTTGACGAAATCATTGAATATGCCAAAGAATTAGAAATTTATAATCATATTAATTTCACTGGATGAGTCAATGATGAAGATTTATTAAAGGGTTTATATTTATCACATGATTTATTGATATCTCCATCCATTTTAGATACATTCGGTTTGGTTGTTCATGAGGCAGCATCACAAGGGATTGCTAGTTTAGTTATTAAAAATTCTCCATCTTCCGAGGGTATTATCGATGGCGAAAACGGCTATGTCACAACACAACATGAAAAACAAATGGCTGATAAGATAATAGAGATCTTCCAAAACAAACACAGATTAAAAGTTGTAGGTAAAAATGCAATGGACCTTACCAAAGAATGGGGTGAAGTTATTGATATTTCTATTGAAAAATACATTGATACAATCAAGTTATTTTATGAAAAAGATAGAGTAAGACGTCTTAAAAAAGTTGCTGAACAAGTTAGAGCAAAATTTAAAAAATAAATTTTCACTAAAGCACCATTATTATTGGTGTTTTTTTGATATTAACTGAAAAATAGACTAATTAGGAAACTAATTGGGGGATTTTCTTTGCATTTCTGAAAAAAGAGTATGATTAAGTTGATAATGAATAATTGTTATCATACGTTAAAAAATAAAACATTATAAGATATGAAAGAAGGATAGCTTTATGGCTAAAATGAAAGCTTTTGTAGTACGTTCACCACGTACTTGAAGTGTTGAAACAGTTGATATTCCAGAACCAAAAGAAAAAGAGGTTCTAATTAAAATGGAAACAAGTGGCATTTGCCACACTGACCTACACGCTGCTAATTACGATTGATTAGTAGAACCAAAATATCCATTAATTCCAGGTCATGAAGGAATTGGTATTGTTGAAAAACTTGGACCAGGTTGTACACACTTAAAAGTTGGAGATAGAGTTTGTCTAGCTTGACTTCACGATGCCTGTGGGCACTGTGAATTCTGTTTAAGTGGTAAAGAAACATTGTGTCCAAACCAAAATATGTCTGCATATACAAAAGATGGTTCATTTGCAGAATATGCAATTGGCCACGAAGATTTTGTTGGCATCGTTCCTAAAACTCTTGATATAGTAACAGGTGCACCAGTAGTTTGTGCAGGTGTTACAACATATAAAGCTGTAAAACAAGCAAAATTAAAACCTGGAGACTTTGTTGCTGTAATTGGTGTTGGTGGTTTAGGACAACTAGCAATCCAATATGCAAAAGCAATGGGATATCGCCCAATTGGAATTGATTTAACTGACGAAAAATGTGATTTAGCTATTAAATCAGGTGCAGAATTTGCATTTAACAGTAAAAAAGTAGATGCCGTTGCTGAAGTTATTAAAGCAACTGAAGGCGGCGTACACGGTGTCGTTAATACTTCTGTTGCAACTGCTGCAGCCATCCAAGGGATGGAAATGTTACGTCGTGGCGGTCGCCAAGTGTTAGTTGGTTTACCTGCTAAAGACAAACTAGGTAAAGATGAATTCCCAGTTTCAGTTTTCTGAACAGTATTACTAGAACGTGAATTAGCCGGTTCAATCGTCGGAACACGTAAAGATCTTAAAGAAGCACTAGATTATGCTGCAAGAGGACTGGTAAAATCAGAAGTTACAAGAATTGTAAAACTTGACGAAGTTGCAGAAATTTTTGAAAAACTTGAAAAAGGTGATTTCATCGGTAGAGCAGTTATCGATTTTAGAAAGTAAAAATATCCTTAAGCACCTAATATTTGGTGCTTTTTCATTGACTTTTTTAATAGGGAATTTTTGTTTATTTTTATAAAAATGTAATTTTTAACTTCACTTTTAGTAATAAAAATAGAATAATATATTAAAAACGGAAACGATTTCATATTTTGTATATAAAAGTAAATTTATTTCATAAAAAGTGACGCCTTTTAATTAAAAAACTTATAATATTAATAAGCTTATTAAGGCTATGAATTTAATAATTTATATTTTTATTGAGAAAGGATAAAATGAAAAAAATTATTGTTGTTGGTTTAGGTAATGTTGGTTTTACCTACATAAATATTGCTGTTTGTAGAGGGCTAGAAGTTGAATGAATTCTAGTTGACAAAAATGAAGATATTGCTATTGCGCATGCTAAAGACTTCTCAGACATGGTTTCAATCATGCCTAGAAACGGATCTAAATTTAGACCTGGTACACTTGAGGAAGATGGAAAAGATGCAGATATCGTTGTAGTTTGTGCATCAATTCCTGCAAACAAAGACTTCTCAGACCGTTTAGCATTAGCTGAAGCTAACGCTAAATTGATGAATGATTTTGGTTCAAAATTGAAAAAATCAGGATTCAAAGGTGTTGTTATTGTTGCTGCTAACCCTTGTGATGTTATGGCTGCTGTATTCCACTATGCTTCAGGACTTCCTGCAGAAAAAGTTATTTCAGCTGGAACAGTTCTTGACTCAGCGCGTTTAAGAAAACTAGTTTCATACCACTTTGACATTGATGCAGATTCAGTTTCAGTAAACATGATTGCTGAACACGGTGCTTCAGCAATGGCTGTTTGATCAACTGCAAAAGTTGGTGATACATTTATCAAAGATTTACCTCATTTTACAGAAGAACTTAAAGAAAAATTATACGAAGACAGTAAAAAAGAAGCTTTTGAAATATTCTCACGTAAAGGAAATACTCAATTTGGAATTGGAACTTCATTGTTCGAAATTACAAGTGCAGTTCTAGAAAACAAAAGAAGAATTATGACTATTGGTGTTAAATTACCTGAAACATTCAAACACCCTGGAATTTACTTCTCAATCCCTGTAATTGTTGGCGAAAACGGATACGAATACTTAAAAGAAAAAATGTCTCTAACAGACGCTGAATGAGAAAGATTCAACAAAGCATCTGAAGGATTTTGTAAAGTACACAATGATGTTTTAAGTCTAGTTGGCGTAAAACACACATTTAAATAAAAATCAAACTAACAAACCATTGCGGTTTGTTTTTTTAATTTACCTTTTCTTTTGTTTTTTTCTATTGAATTGGTAATTTTTAATTATTAAATTTAACATGAAAAGCTTATTTGTCTGGACAAAATTTAATATTTATTCCTATTTTTAAAATAAGTAATTAATTCCACTATTTTTTAAGATTAAACACATTGTTATCTTTTAAATAAATTTATTTATTATAATAATAAAGTTAATAATAAGTTTGTTGAAAATAACAAAAGAAAAGGAGTGAGAATGAAAAACAAAAACATTGATTTTGACTCAAGAGAGTATTTAAATAAAGTTGATGCTTGATGAAGAGCTGCAAACTATATTGCTGTTGGTCAAATGTATTTAAAAAATAACCCACTTATGAAAGGTGGTTTAAAAATTGAAGACGTTAAAGTTTATCCAATTGGTCACTGAGGCACAATTCCTGGACAAAACTTTATTTACGCACACCTAAACAGGGTAATCAACAAATATGACTTAAATATGTTTTATATTTCAGGCCCAGGTCACGGTGGACAAGTTATGATTGCTAACTCATATCTTGATGGTTCATATACTGAATTATTCCCTAAAGTAGGGCAAGATGAAAAAGGAATGAAGGAGTTATTTAAAACATTCTCATTCCCTGGCGGTACAGCATCACACGCTGCGCCTTGCGCGCCTGGTTCATTGCACGAAGGTGGAGAATTAGGATACTCACTATCTCACGCTACTGGTGCAATTCTAGATAATCCAGATTTAATTGCTGCTACTGTTGTTGGTGATGGCGAAGCTGAAACAGGACCATCTATGGCAGGATGATTGTCTAACACATTCATTAACCCTAAAAATGATGGTGCTGTTTTACCAATTATTCACGTTAATGGTGGAAAAATCTCTAACCCAACTATTTTTGCTAGAAGAAGTGATGCTGAACTTGAATCATTATTTAGAGGACTTGGTTGAGAACCAATCATCGTTAATGTATTAAAAGCTGCTGATTATCATCAAGAAATGGCTGATAAATTAGATTATGCAATTGAAAAAATTTTAGCAATCAAAGCAGAAGCAAACAAATTAGATGCTTCAAAACAAACTAGACCAGAATGACCAATGATTATTTTAAGATCACCAAAAGGTTGAACTGGACCAAGCAAATTTGGCGGAAATCAAATCGAAGGTAGCTTTAGAGCTCACCAAGTTCCAATTCCTGTAAAAGCTGCAGATGATACACATTTACAAGACCTAATCGATTGACTAGAGTCATACAGACCACAGGAACTATTTACAGATGATGCTAAATTAAGACCTGAATTTAATATTGCACCAAAAGGCAACCAAAGAATGGCTATGAATCCAGCTACAAACGGTGGAATCAATCCAAAAGAACTAAATTTACCAAAATGAACAGATTTTGCAGTTAAATTTAACAAACCAGGTCAAGCGATTGAGCAAGATATGGCAAATTTATCAAAATATTATGCTCAAATTATTAAATTAAACCCAGATAACTTTAGAGTATTTGGACCAGATGAAACTAAGTCAAACCGTCTATTTGAAGTTCTAAAAGTTACCGATCGTCAATGACTAGATCCAATTGAAACTGAGTTAGATGAATCAGTTTCTCCTGCTGGTAGAATTATTGACTCACAACTTTCAGAACACCAAGCTGAAGGTTTCTTAGAAGGTTATGTATTAACTGGTCGTCACGGTATTTTTGCATCATATGAAGCATTCTTAAGAGTTGTTGACTCAATGGTTACTCAACACCTAAAATGAATTAACAAATCAAAAGAACACGACTGAAGAAAATCATTGCCATCATTAAACTTGATTGCAACATCAAACGCATTCCAACAAGACCATAATGGTTATACACACCAAGACCCAGGTATGTTAGGTCACTTAGCTGATAAAACTCCTGAAATAGTAAGAGAATACTTGCCTGCTGATACAAACACATTGTTGGCTATCTCTGAAAAAGCATTTAAAGAAAGAGATGTAATTAACTTAATTGTTGCATCAAAACAACCAAGAGAACAATTCTTTACAGTTGAAGAAGCGCAAGAACTTGCTGATAAAGGTTATAAAGTAATTGATTGAGCATCAAATGTTTCAATTGACCAAGAACCTGATTTAGTTTTTGCTGCATGTGGTACAGAATCTACAATTGAAGCTCTTGCTGCAATTTCAATTCTAAATAAAGAATACCCAGAATTAAAAATTAGATTTGTAAACGTTGTTGAAATTCTAAAACTAAGATCACAAAAAATTGATAAACGTGCTCTAAGTGATGCTGAATTTGACAAAGTATTTACAAAAGACAAACCAGTTGTATTTGCATTCCACGGATACGAAGGTTTATTAAGAGATATATTCTTTACAAGAACAAACAAAAATCTACACCCTCATGGATACCGTGAAAATGGAGATATTACAACTTCATTTGACATTCGTCAACTTTCACACATGGATAGATTCCACATGTCAATTACTGCTGCAGAAGCTGTTTATGGTCCAAAATCTGCTTCATTTGTTAAGAAAATGAATGAAACACTTGAATACCACACAGCATATGTTAGAGAACACGGTACTGACATTGATATTGTTAAAAATTGAAAATGAGAAGGTATTAAATAAAACTAGAAAAACCCAATTTGCGTTTGGGTTTTTCTTTTGATTTTTAGGCCTAATATGGAAATAATTACAAACTTTTTTCATATTTTCTAACGCTGAAAAAAATATTATTTATTAAAAAAGTAAAATTATTACAAGACATTTGGAGGCATATAATGAAAAAAATAGCTATTAACGGCTTTGGACGTATTGGCCGCTTAACATTACGTCACTTATTAGAAACTAAAAATCAAGATGTTGAAGTAGTTGCAATTAACGACTTAACAGACCCTCGTATGCTTGCACACTTATTAAAATATGATACAGCATTTGGCGTTCTAAAACACGATGTTCAAGTAAAAGAAAATGCAATCGTTGTAGACGGAAAAGAAATTAAAGTTTTTGCAGAAAAAGATCCTGAAAACTTGCCTTGAAAAGATCTAGAAATAGATGTTGTTCTTGAATGTACAGGCTTTTTCACTAAAAAAGATTTAGCAAATAAACACATTATCGCAGGTGCTAAAAAAGTTCTTGTTTCAGCGCCAGCAGGTAGCGATGTTAAAACAGTTGTTTACAACGTAAACCACCAAGAATTGAATAAAGACGACAAAATTGCTTCAGCGGCATCATGTACAACTAATGGTTTAGCACCAGTGGTTAAAGTTTTAGTTGATAACTTTGGATTAATCAATGGTTACATGACAACAATCCACTCATTTACAGGAGACCAAATGCTTCAAGATGGGCCTCACCGTAAAGGAGATTTAAGAAGAGCGCGTTCAGCAGCAATGAATATTGTTCCTTCTTCAACAGGAGCGGCAAGAGCAATTGGTCTAGTAGTTCCTGAAGCAACAGGAAAATTAGATGGTTCAGCACTTCGTGTTCCTACAATCACGGGTTCAATCATTGATTTAACAGTTCAATTAGAAAAACAACCTACTTTAGATGAATTACACGCTGCATTTAAAAAAGCTGCAAATGAATCATTTATTTATAATACTGACGAAATTGTTTCATCAGACATTATAAACTCACATGCTGGATCTATTTTTGATGCCACTCTAACAAAAATTCAAGAAGCAAATGGACAAAGAATTTATAAAGTTTTTGCTTGATATGACAATGAAATGTCATATGTATCACAACTAGTTAGAACTACAATTCATTTTGCAAAATTATCTTAATAATTAACGAGCTAAGGCTCGTTTTTAATTATTAAATTACTTTTACAATTTTTAAAAATTCAATCAATTTTCAATGAATTGGTAAAATTTTGACTTGAATTTTTGAATAATTTTATACTGATTGGCACTGCAACAATATGTCTTATATTTTTCTTATCATTTCAATATATTGACCTATGTGTATTGATATCTAAACCATATTTATTGCCAATTTTGCATAAAATTTGAATATATTGACCGTCGTTTTCAATGTTTATTAAACACTCTGATTTGCCATATACACTATTTGTTTGATTTACTTGTTTAATCTCAAAACTTTTTGCAGCTTTTTCATTTTTTAAAAAACTGTTAAATATAGCAATACAACGAATTTTCTTAACAAATTTTATCTTTTGATTTTTATTTAATTTAGACCAAATATATTCAAATGTTCACTCATCATTGATAACTTTAGCAACAAACTCATTCATTGTACAATTATTCATTTTTTCCTTTTTTATGTTTGATAATCCAAGCGCATGAAAAAAGAATAGTTTCGTTCAAACTAATATCAATTTAATTTGTTGTTTTCTTTCGTTAATTCAATGCATAAAGCTAAAAGATTCAATGCTGCAAAAAGATCTAAAAAAGTCTTTTACAATAGTTTTGAAATTATTATTATCTATTTTCATACTATTAAATAAACACAAAATTTTATTGAACTTAAAAAAGGAAAAAATAATAAATAAGATAGCTTTATTATTAAAAAGTTTAATTATAATTGAATAAACGGAGGTTCAAATGATTAAGTTTTACACAACAATAAGAGATGACAAGATGCTTTTAAAAGCATGCTACAAAAATAATATACCAAATGTAGCTCAAAAGGACGGTTTTATAACTGAGTTTATCGATAAAAATGAGGCTTACATTTTTATCGAAAATGAATTAGATTACTTTGAATTGGTAAAATTAATTGACAACAAAATTGTTAATAATAATCGTGATTATCAAATCGATCTAGAAAGCTTTGTTTCGCAAAAAGTCAATATGGATGATGTTCTAAAAGCTTTTATTTCTCGTGTTATTTTTTACGGAGCAAACTTATTTAATAAAAAGAAAGATGTAAAAAATAAAAATCAATTCACTTTTCTACTTCCAAATGATTCATTTACAACGCTTGCTCAAAAATATGCGATTATTGCTTTGAATAAAAATTCAATCAGAAACTTGCAAATAATGCCTGAAAATCATTGTAATTCAAAAATGCTTGCTGAGTATATAAGAAATGATTTTTCTGTAAATCCCGATTTAGAAATAACTATTTTAAATAAAAAACAAATTGAAGAATTAAATATGGGATTGCTTCTTTCTGTTAACAAAGGATCAACTCATCCTGCTCGGGTTGTTATTATCGAATACAATGGGAATAAAGAGTCAAAAGACAAAATTGTTTATGTAGGTAAAGGTATAACATTTGATACTGGTGGTATGAATACCAAAGGTTATCACATGGAAGGTATGAAATATGATATGTCTGGCTCTGTAATTGCAGCATACACAGTTAAAGCCTTAGCGGAATTAAAAGTCAAAAAAAATGTGGCAGCAATTATGTGCATTACTGATAATAGACAAGATGGAGATGCTTCTCTACCTGAAAATGTGTATGAATCAATGGCCGGAATTAGTGTTGAGGTTACTGATACTGATGCTGAAGGTCGTTTAGTGTTGGCGGATGGTCTATATTATGGTGCGACAAAACTTAATGCAACAACTCTTGTTGATATTGCCACATTAACGGGTGCAATGAGTAGAACATTAGGTAGTGAATATAGTGGAATTTACTCAACAGACGAAGAAAATTGAAACATATTTAATAAATCTGCAAAAATTGCACATGAAAAAGTTTGAAGAATGCCTCTTCATGAAGATTTTCACGAGCCAAATACAGCAAGTTTAGTTGCTGATTTAAATAATTACAATAATGACGAAACTTCAGACCATAATACTGCAGCAATGTTTTTAAAAGAATTTACAAACAATGTTCCATTCATTCATTGTGACATTGCAGGTACAGCTGATATTAAAGGTAAACCAATGGGCGTATTAATTGATACATTGGTTGAGTTTGCGATTCAAAAATAATTAAATTTTAATTTTACAAAATGAATTGAAAAAAACACAAATAAGGAAAATTTGTGTTTTTTTTGCTATTGAAAATTTTGTTCAATAAAATCATTTATTCAAGCTGAATTATTATCTTGTTTCGAAACAAATGTAGCTTTGTTAATTGCATTAGGCATTGAGCTTGATGGTGCACAAGATAAGGCGACAACATCAAATGTTGGAGCATCATTATTTGCATCACCAAATGCTACAGTTTTTTCTAAATTAATATTATATTTATCTGAAATGAAAACAAGAGCAGAAGCTTTTGAGCAAGGTTCACCTATATCAAAGAAATTTTTTTGGGTTTGCACGCCAATTATTTGATTGAAATTTTTGATAAATTCAGCTAATTTATCTAAATCTTGTTGTTGCTCTTCTGGCTCAAAACTAATTAATATTTTGCAGATGGTTTTATCATCAAAATAACTTCTATCAACATTTAGGCCTCATTGACCTGGTTTTAGTGTTTGATCATATCTTCTTAATTTATACTCAGAAGTGTTTTCAACATTCATGCCAATTAGAGCGCTTGGCAAAAATACATAGTAGCCTAAATTTAATTCTTGACATTTATCCATTATTTTGTAGGCAGTATTTTTATCAATTTTTGATTCAGAAATCAAATTCAATGATTTATGATCATAAACCATTGAACCATTCGCACAAAGAAATGGTAAGTTATAAGGAATTTGGTTTAAATATTTATCAAGCATAAACATTGCTCTTCCAGTAGCAATGCAAATATTTTTGCCCTTTTCACTTAGTTTCTTTAATGCTACAAGGTTTTTTTCGACTATTTTTTTATTATTATCTAATAAGGTGCCGTCCATATCAAAAACGAAGGTATCAAAATCATCTAAACTCAGAATTATTTTTTTAAATTGAACATTTTTGTCAATTTTGGATATTTTTGCAAAAAAGTATTCATTATTTTCTTGATTTATTATTCTAAAAATAGTAAATAAGTTTATATTGCTTAAATCGGATAATCCAGTTTTTAACCTAAATTCATCTAAACTCAATATTAAATTTTTGTCAAAATTAATAAAATCTTGTTTATTTAAAAAAAATTGTTTTTTCATTTTATTCTCCGCAAATATTTATTAATATTATATTGCATTATTTATTAGTTATTTATTAAGCAGCATTTGATTTTAAAAAAATTTGTTTTTATTTTGAAATTATTTTTATGTGTTATAATAACTATGCTTTTTAGTTAAAAAGAGACAAGCGGAGAAGTAGCTCAGCTTGGTAGAGCGCTTGGTTTGGGACCAAGTGGTCGCAGGTTCAAATCCTGTCTTCTTCACCATTTTTGGGGGATTAGCTCATTTGGCTAGAGCACCTGCCTTGCACGCAGGGGGTGGTGGGTTCGAATCCCATATCCTCCACCATTATGGCGTTGTAGCTCAGTTGGTTAGAGCGTCCGGTTCATACCCGGAAGGTCAAGAGTTCGACTCTCTTCGACGCTACCATTATATGGAAAATTCTAACTGTTATGGACCTATAGCTCAACGGTTAGAGCAACCGGCTCATAACCGGTCGGTTACCGGTTCGAATCCAGTTAGGTCCACCACGGGTGATTACCCAAGTCTGGCTGAAGGGACTAGTCTTGAAAACTAGCAGGGGCTTCACGGCCCGCGGGGGTTCAAATCCCTCATCACCCGCCATTCGCCTATTTTATAGGCACCTTAACACAAACTCACATCGCGGAGTGGAGAAGCTCGGTATCTCGCAGGGCTCATAACCCTGAGGTCGTTGGTTCAAGTCCAACCTCCGCCACCAAATGGTCCAGTGGTAAAGTGGTTTAATACGCCTCCCTGTCACGGAGGAGATCGCGGGTTCAATTCCCGTCTGGACCGCCATTAGGCTCTGTAGCTCAGTAGGTAGAGCAACGGATTGAAGCTCCGTGTGTCGCTGGTTCGATTCCTGCCGGAGCCACCATATGATGAAAATCGCCGCCTGTCGGCTTTTTTATTTTCTAATTCATTCATTTTTCAATTGAATTGGTAAAAAAAGTCGCAAAAATTGTTGTTATACATTATGAATATTAAATTATTAATTTTATATATAATATAAATATTAAATATTAAGGAGCATTATGTCAAAAAACTACAAAGATACATTAAATATGCCAAGCACAGGGTTTGAAATGCGTGCTAATTTAGTAAGCAAAGAACCCGAGTTCAGACAAAGATGATTAGATAACAAAATCTATCAATTAGTATTGGAGAACAATAAAAATAATCCAAGCTTTATTCTTCATGATGGCCCTCCATATGCAAATGGAAACTTGCATATTGGCCATGCATTAAATAAAATTTTGAAAGATATTATTGTTCGTTATAAATCAATGAACGGTTTTTATGCTCCATTTATTCCTGGTTGAGATACACATGGTTTGCCAATTGAACATAAAATGCTTCAGGATGCACACTTAACCAAAAATGAGTTAACACCTCTAGAGCTGAGAAAAAAAGCTAAAGAATATGCTTTAAGTCAAGTTGAAAAACAAATGAATCAATTCAAACAAATGCAACTTTTAACAGATTTTAGCAAGTATTATGTAACCTTGGACCCCAAATTTGTTGCACAACAATTGAGATTATTTAAAAAAATGGTTTTTGATGGGTTGGTTTACAAGGGATTAAAACCAGTTTATTGATCACCATCATCCCAATCTGCCTTGGCAGAGGCTGAAGTTGAATATAAAGATATTGATAGCCCATCTATTTTTGTTGGCTTTGATATCGAAAGCACTCCTTGCGAATTTTTATCAAAAGGAGATAAACTTGTTATTTGAACTACAACTCCTTGAACTTTAATTGCAAACTCAGGGGTCGCCATTGGCGAGTCTTTTAAATATTCAATTGTCCAAAAAGATGATATTAAATATGTTATTGCTAGTGACTTAGTAGAAAAAACAAGCACCATATTCGGTTGAGAAAATTTCGAAATCATTGCAAACGTAAATGCAAGTGACCTAGTTGACACAAAATATGTTAGCCCACTAAACAAAGAAATTTGTCCAGTTGTTTTTGGGCACCATGTCACATTAGAATCTGGTAGTGGTTTAGTTCATATAGCTCCACTATTTGGTGAAGATGACTTTTTAATTGGTAATAAATATTCACTTAATAAAATTATGCACATTGATGATGACGGTAAAATTAATCAATCAGGTCTACAATATGTGGGTCAATACTACTCAAAGGCCGATAATATAATTATTGAAGATTTAACAAACTCAAAAAATCTAATTAACGCTTCTAAAATAAATCACTCGTATCCGCACGATTGAAGAACGCATAAACCAATTATTTTTAGAGGAACTCCTCAATGATTTATTTCAATTGAGAAAATCAAAACACAAATTTTAGAGCAAATTAATACAATAAATGCCTATCCAGAATGAGCTAAAAAACGTTTAAGCAATATGATTACAAATCATAATGATTGAACAATATCTCGCCAAAGAACATGAGGTGTGCCAATAATTATTTTCTATGATTCTGAATCAAATCCTGTTTTTGAAAAAGAAATTTTTGACCATGTTATTGAATTAATTGAAGAGCACGGAGCAGATATTTGATGAGAATGAGAAGCAGACAAATTACTTCCTAAAAATTACCAAAATAAACATTTTACAAAAGAAATGGACATAATGGATGTTTGATTTGATTCTGGTTCAACTTCAATAGCAGTTGATATTGAAAATATAAAAGCACCATTTGATTTGTATTTAGAAGGTAGCGACCAATACCGCGGTTGATTTAATTCATCATTGATTAATTCAGTTGCTTTTAGTGGTAATTCTCCGTACAAAAATTTAATTTCACACGGTTTTGTTTTAGACGGCAAAGGCGAAAAAATGTCAAAATCAAAGGGTAACACAGTTGACCCATTAAAAGTTATTGAAAAACATGGTGCTGACATTCTTCGTTTATGAGTTGCAAATAGTGAATATACAAATGATGTTTCTATTTCAGATACTATAATCAATCAAAATTCTGATTTATATAGAAAAATAAGAAACACAATCAAGTTCTTGCTTGCCAATGTAAATGGTTTTGAATATGATGCTAATTATCCGAGAAAAGGTGTGCATTCATACATAAAAAACAATCTAGAGCATGTTCGTAAAGAAGTTTTAAAATCATTTGACGAATATAAATTTATGAATGGTATTAAACTAATTAGTAATTATGTTATTGAACTTTCAAGTTTCTATTTAAACTTTACAAAAGACATTATTTATGTAGAACAGTCAAATTCGGCAAACAGATTAATGACGCTTACCAACTATTATGAAATTTTAGAGTTTCTAATTACGATATTGGCACCTATTATGCCGACAACATCTGAAGACGCATATAATTTCTTTGATAAGAAAAATAAACAAATTTCAGTTCATTTGGAAAAAATTCAAAGAGAAAATGAAGTTGATTATGCGGTTATTGAAAAATGAAATGAATTCTTTATTTTGAGAGATAAAGTTAACTTAGCGATTGAAAAAGCAATAAAAGAAGGCGTTATAAAACGTAGTAATGAAGTCAAACTGACAATTAAACCCGAATCTGACTTTATTATGTCGCTTGATTTAAAACAATTATTAATGGTTGGACTTGTTGAATTTGGTGATGAATTTAAAGTTGAAACATTCGATTCAGTTAAATGTCAAAGATGTTGAAATCATTTTGTTAAACAACAAATCGTTGACGATTTATGTGGACTTTGCAATGAGGTTATTGCTTCACTAGGAGACATAAATGAATAATCAACAACAAACAAAATTTCAAAGTTTTGTGCAATTATTTAGAGACAGATTTAAAAATCATAAAAACAAAATATTGATTAATTATGCAATATTTGTTGGTGTTTGTTTAATTGCTATTTTAATTGACCAATTGACAAAAACATTCATTTTTAGATGAAAAGATGAATCAAAATTTGAAGGTGATCCAACAGTAATTTATCAAGGAGTCATTTTAGGTTTTCGGTCAGTATCGCATCACGGTGTTACAATTATTCCTGATAAAAGTAAGCTAACAATTGTTTTAATCCAAATTATTAGTGTTTTAATTTTTATAGCTTTATGCTTTGTACCGTTTTTTGTAGATTCAAAAATTAGTGTAATTTTATTCGCATGCATTGCTGCTGGTGATGTTGGTAATATGCTTGATAGATTTATGTTTTCAGGCAACGTTAAAGATATAGTTTTTGCCGCTTTTCTTGAAAAATGAAGCGGCAGAGAACTAGGTACATTTAACTTTGCTGATGTATTTCTTGTGATTGGTGCTGTTGGCTTAATAATTTACTTTATTACTGAAATTATTATTGAATACGTCAAAGAGCAAAAGAAAAATAATGATATTTCTACAAATGAAAATTCAGAAACTATAAATGTTTCAAATGATGACAACAAAGAAGCCTAGGCTTCTTTTTTTCCTGCGTTTCCCAGTTTTAAGCGATAAATTAATCTAATTTAACTATTTTTTTCACTCCATACTATATATAGTATGGAATTTTTCATATTTTTTAATTTTATAATTGCATTTAATTACATTTATGATATAATAAGAATATGGAAAAACAAGATTTGATGCTATTTAATGTTCATGGAAATAAAAAGGGCGTTTTATATAAATATGTTGGCTGGTCAAACGGATTCAATAAAAATCCAACAAGATGGTTTAGTTTAGGAAATGTAGAAAAACTACTTGAAATTAACGAAAACGCAATCGAGATAATAAAAAACAAACTTAAAAACTTCACTAGACAGGATAATCCAGATAAAGTTAAACATGCGCTTCTACACTCGATTGAAAAAGAAAAAATCCAACATACAAGTATTTGCGTTGGCAATGAATTAATAAGTGAATTTATTGAAAAACACAACATATTTAAACAATTAAAAGCCACAAGACATAAAAATATGAATGAAATATTTAATTTCTTAGTGGCGAAAAGAATTATTAATCCCACAAGTATATACAACTCATTTAATGAATCAGATGAATATTCAACAAATATCTTTTCTTCTAAGAATAGCTTTTATAGACTTTTAGACATTGTTCACGAAAACAAAGACCAATTGCTTTTTTCAATAAATAAATTAGTTGAATCGGAAACAAAAAGTAAATTAGATGAAATCTATTTTGATTCATCTACAGTGTATTTTGAAAGTTTTAGCCGCGAAGGACTTAGGGTTCCTGGGTATTCTAAAGATGCCAAATTCAAAGAAGATCAGATTGTGATTGGTCTTGCGTGCGACAAAAATGGTATTCCTATTTACATGAAAGTTTTCAAGGGAAATACAGGGGATTCAAGAACAATGATTCCATTTATATTAGAACTTGAAACTAAATTTGGCATAAAAAATATAACAATTATTGCTGATAGAGGGATGAGTACAAATGCAAATATCCGTTTTTTAGAACAAAGAGGACACAATTTTATAATCTCATATAGAGCAAAATCTGGTAGTCAGAATTTTAAAAATTGGATTTTAGATCGCGAAGGATACATTGGAGATTCTGAATTTAGATACAAAGAAACAGAATATGAATTTAATTGAAAAAATACAAGATTTAATGGTAAATTAAGAAGAAGAATTGTAACTTATTCAAAAACAAGAGCAAAAAAAGATAGAGAAGATCGCGGAATTTTGATTGATAATTTCCGTAAAAAACAAGACAAAAGCGGTTATGTTGATTCAACAAAAATGTTGGGTACAAAAAAATGCAAATTCTTTAAACAAATATCTAAGTTTAAATTTGAATTAGACTTTGAAAAAGTCACAAAAGATTCTGAATTTGATGGTATCTATGTTTATGAAACAAATATTTCAAATATTTCTGCTGAAAAAATCATTGAAAAGTACGCGAACCAATGAAAAATTGAAACAAATTTTAGAGCATTAAAAAGTTTTTTACAAATTAGACCGGTTTATGTGAGACTAGACGAACACATAATAGCACACTCAATATTATGTTTTATATCACTTGTTTTATTAAAACTTATTACTTATAAGATAAACAAGTTTTATGAGGATTATGGTGTAATTGACCATTTATCTGAACAAAAACTTATTAATATATTATCCAAACTAAGAGAAAGAGTTGATATCAACTCAAAAACAAAAGAAATCATTAAAAGACAAAGAGAAGATTCGAAAACAATAAAAGATATTTGAAGCGAATATGATCTTATTAAAAAAATTGTAATTAAAAAATAGCATAAAAATAACGAAAAGCACTATAAATAAGGCTTATTCGTTATTTTTATTATTTGAAACTGGGAAACTCGGGCAAATGATGACAACAAAGAAGCCTAGGCTTCTTTTTTTGTATAAAAAACGTACAGACTAAATTAAGGTCTATACGTAATTTATTTAAAGTTATAAACGAGGTTTAAACGTGTCTTTTTAAATTGAAATATGTTTTATCACCATCAAATTTTGAAGTTTCGCCTAATTCATCTTCAATTTCAAGTAGTCTATTGTATTTTGCAATACGGTCAGTTCTAGATAGTGAACCTGTTTTAATTTGTCCAGTATTCAAAGCAACTGCAAGATCAGCTATTGTTGTGTCTTCTGTTTCGCCTGAACGGTGTGATACAACGCAGGTAAATCCAGCTTTATGAGCTAATTCCATTGTATCTAATGTTTCGGTTAATGAACCAATTTGGTTTAATTTAATAAGAATTGAGTTCATAACATCTTTTTTGATAGCTTCTCTTAAAATTTCTTGGTTTGTAACTGTTAAGTCATCACCAACGATTTGTAGTCTATCACCTAAACGTTTTTTCATTAATTTAAAGCCATCTCAGTCGCTTTCAGCTAAACCATCTTCAATTGAAATGATAGGGTATTTGTTAACTAGTTTTTCATAATAATCAACCATTTCTTCGGTTGTGTATTCAAGTTTAACATCTTTTAGGTGTTCAAAACCAGGACGTTTTTCTTCAATAGCTTGTTTTAATTTTTTGAACACATATTTTTTTGATTTTTCATCATAAAATTCACTTGAGGCAGGGTCCATTGCAATAGCAACAGCTTTATCCCCTGAAGTTGCAGGAACAAGTCCAGCAGCTTTAATTGCTTGAACCATGTAATCTAGGACTTCTTCATGTGATTTTAGGTTTGGGGCATATCCACCTTCATCACCAACAGTTGTTCCGTGTTCTTTTTTAAGAAGTTTACCTAAGTTGTGGAATACCTTATTAGCCATTTGCAATGCTTCTCTAAATGATTTGGCACCAACCGGCATAATCATAAATTCTTGCATATCAACAGTGTTTGAAGAGTGAGCACCACCATTCATGACATTTAACATTGGCACTGGCAATGTTCTTGCGTTTGTTCCACCGATGTATTTGTATAGTGGTAAACCACATTCATTTGCGGCAGCACGAGCAACAGCTAGTGAAACACCAAGAATTGCATTAGCACCCAATTTTGTTTTGTTTTTTGTGCCATCTAATTCAATCATTCTTAAGTCAATGCCTCTTTGGTCGCTAACTTCGAAACCTATAATTTCAGGCGCAATAATTTCGTTAACATTTGTAACGGCTTTCATAACACCTTTGCCACCAAATCAGTTATCTGCGAATTCAGGAAATTCCTTGTCTCTTAATTCACAAGCCTCTCTAGTACCAGTTGAAGCTCCAGAAGGAACCATTGCAACACCAATTGCATCTAATTCAGTTACAACTTGAACAGCTATTGTTGGATTGCCTCTTGAATCCAATATTTCTCTTGCATAAATATCAATAATTTTCGACATATTTGCTCCTTTATTATTTTATTTTGATAATTTCAACATTTTTTTCAATTATATTACATTCAAAATTTTTTAATTCAGAAAGTTCATTTTCTAGTCTCTCAACTTGAGTTAATTTAGGTTTTGTCACTGGTTCTTTTGGAGCAAATAACTCGCAGGTTTCATTTGCTGGAATGATACTTATTTCATAAGTGCCAATTTTTTTTGCGATATCAATAGTTTCAACCTTATCTTTTGTTAGTAATGGTCTTAAAACTAATTTGTTTGATGAGTCATTTATTACTGATAAAGACTCTAGAGTTTGTGAAGCAACCTGACCTAAATTTTCGCCATTTGAAAGAGCTATGTAGCCTTGTTTATCAGCTCACATTGACGCAAGTCTATAAAAACTTCTTCTTAGTAATGTTATTTTAAAAGAAGGGTTTGAGACAAGAGAGATGTAATTTAGAATTTGTGAATAATCTATTAAAATCAAATTTGATTTTTGTTGGTATTTACTCAATACATTTATTAGATTTTTCATTTTATTAACAGTTCGTTCATCAGTTTGGGGTGGAGAAATAAATGAAAGAAAAGTTACTTCAAGCCCTCTTTTCATTAGCTCAAATGCGGCAACTGGCGAGTCAATTCCGCCACTCATCAAGTGTAAAACCCTGCCAGAAACACCAACAGGTAGTCCACCTAGTCCTCTGATTGTTTCAGTGAATATAAATGTTGATTTTTCTCTAACTTCAACATTTATATTTTTTTGTGGATTGTGTACATCAACTTTTATTGATGGGAAGCTTGATAGTATGAATCCACCTAATTTTGTATTGATTTGGGAAGAATTAAGCTCAAAACCTTTATTAGATCTTCGGGCTGATACTTTAAATGTTTGTGTATCTTCTGAAACTAATTGTTTTGCTGCATTGAATATTTCATCAATATTATTTTCAACTTCAATAACAGGAGAAAATGAGCTTATTCCAAAGACGTTGCCAAGTTTTTCAAGATTATCAAGTGAATAACTAACAAACATTCGATCATATTTTGATTGTGGTTTTTCGCCAAGGGCACTTGAAACATTTCTTGATAAAATGTCTATAAAATTTTGTCTATTTTTCCCTTTTAAAGTTAATTCACCATATCTAATTAATATTTTTGTGTACATTCAATTTCTCCTTGTTTATTGTGTCATGCAACATTTTAAAAGCTTGTTTATACTTAAATTCCTTTAAATATGAGTTTGCTAATCTAATTTTTTTATCAATATTTTCGTTATCTAGTCTGAGTGGCAATAATTTATTTATTAAGTTAGTTGACATTGCGCAATAAATTTTGCTTGTCATTGCTATTTGGTAAACTTCAATAAGTTTGTTTGAAAGCTTTTTTATATCAAATTTAGTTAGTTTAACTTGTGTTTGTTGTAATGTTTCGTAAATATTAATTAATTCGTTAAATTTTGTTTGATTTTCCATTGAATTTTCCATTGAATTCTTCATTGAAATTATTTTTATATATCAAACTTCTAACATTCTTAATAAATAGTGTAAATATTCTGATTTTTTATTTAATTTTGTATCAATGTATACTATTTTGTTAATATCAAGTATGAATTTGTAAATTGAACTCACCAAGACTGTTAATTGTAAAATATCATTGTCTTTTGATTCATTCAATTGTGTATCAAAATTATTTAATGCCTCATAATATTGTGATATATCTTTGTTTTTAGCAATTTTAACTTTTTCACTAATTTCACTCAATTTTTGTCTTGCATTATTTAAAATTTCTTTTAAATCTGATATTGTTTTGGTTGCAAATTGTTTGAATTCTTCTTCAAATTCTTCTTCCTTAATTAATATATTAATTTGATTTAATATTTTCTTTGCATCCATTAAATTATCTTGAAAAAATCTATTTTTAAAGTTTGATTGCATTGATAAAAGGTTATTTTTAATACTGTCAATTGAGTCTTTAATTTTTCCTGATTCTTTTGCTTTTTCAATAGTTTTAGGCAAATATTTAAAGACTAATCATTCTATAGATTCAATGTGACTTATTTTTTCTGCAAAAGCGGTTAGACGTTTTGATTGCTCTGTTAAAATAGATGAAACATCACGTAAGTTACGAGAATTTTTTTGACTTTCTAGTTCAATGGTTATTCCTTTAAGTTCAGTCAATTCTTTTTTTAGTAAAGGGTGGGAAACTGATAAATTATTTTTATTTGCATCTAACTTTTTATCAAGTTGATTTAAAAGCTCAAAGGAATTAAGTACAACGTTTTCAATCACATTTAAGTGTTTATTTATTGTGTCGCTAATAGCAGAAAATTCGGAATTTAATGCTATATATTCTTTATGAGCAGAAATAAAATTTAAATAATTTTTCTTGCAGACAGTCAAATTATATTTTTTTAGAGATTCTAAAAAATTATTTTTACATTCTTGTAATTTTATTGTAATTTTTTCGATATTTTGAGATATATTTCCTAATTTAGTTAAATCACTTTGGTATCTATTTGAATCTTTTGACAAATGTTTAATTCTTGCAATTGCTGCTCTATTATTTGAATTATTTTTAACAATTTGAGCACTCATTTTGCTTATGTTATCTCTGTAATTTTGTAGTTTGCTATTTCTTATAATTAAAAATACTACTGCAATTAATGCAATAAAACAAGCAATAATAACGACTGGAAGAAAATATTTGTATCACATAATTCCTCTTTAAAATATAGTTTATTTATATTTTATTATATTAATTTTAATATTAAAAAAATCTGCAAAGCAGATTAAAAGTGCACTGGATTATTATTGGGTACGTGAATTGATACTTTTGTAACCTTCAACGATTTTTTCTTTATAAAAGCCACAGAATTGGCAAACTTTGTGTTGTTGAATTTTGTTTGAACAATTTTTGCAGTCTACAAGGTTTTGTGGAACTAACGCATGGTGTGTACGTCTTTTGTGTTTACGTTGTTTAGACGTTTTACGTTTTGGAACTATAGCCATAATTTCCTCCTTAAATATTTTGTTAAGATCTTAATTATTTATATTTAAATAACGTAATGTAATTATAAGATAAATTAGATAAAATAAAAATAAAAAATATGGTGCTTTTTAACCGAAAAATAAGGTTAAAATCAAAAAAAATGCTATCAAAAAAGTGATAATAGTTTATTATTTATTTAAACATAAAGAGTTGCTTAGCTTGACAGCATTGAGGCATGCCAACCCCTCTAAGGAAGGTGGATTGTTAGGGAGATTTCTCCAACATGTTCTAATAAGATTGTGAAAAGAGCTCTTTTGTTTTTTAACTAAAAGGAGCTTTTTTATATTATGAATAAAAAATTATTTACTTCTGAAAGTGTTGGCCAAGGACACCCTGATAAAGTTTGCGATCAAATTTCTGATGCAATTTTAGACGCATATATTACTCAAGATAAATATGCTCGAGTAGCAATTGAAACCGTTGCTACTGGCAATGTTTTGTTAATTGGTGGTGAGGTTTATGCGAATGCTAGTGTAGATGCAGTGGAAATTGCTAAAAATATTTTAATTAAACTAGGTTACTATTCTGATCAATTAAAAATTATCACAGATATTAAAAAACAAAGCCCAGACATTAGCCAAGGCGTTGCACAAGAAAATAATGAAATTGGCGCAGGTGACCAAGGTATTATGTTTGGTTATGCAACTACTGAAACAAAAACATATATGCCACTAGCCATTTCAATTGCACATGACCTTGTAAAATATGCTGATAAATTGAGAATTGAAGGCAAGTTTAAGTGAGCAAAAGCTGATATGAAGAGTCAAGTTACTGTTGATTACACTGATTATGAAGAAACAAAAATTGATACTGTTTTAATGTCAATACAACATGATGAAAACTATGATGAAAAAGAATTCAAAAATTTTGTGAAAAACAATATTATTTCAATTGTTTTGGGAAAATATGGATTCAAAAATTGTGACAAAATTTTAATTAATCCTACTGGCAGATTTGTTATTGGCGGACCAGTTGGGGACACTGGATTAACCGGTAGAAAAATTATAGTTGATACATATGGAGGCGCCGCTAGACATGGCGGTGGAGCATTTAGTGGTAAGGATTGTACAAAAGTTGATAGATCTGCCGCATATGCTTGCCGTTGAATAGCCAAAAATTTAGTAGCCGCAAGACTTGCTGAAAGAATTGAAATACAAGTTTCTTATGCCATAGGTATTTCTAAACCAGTTTCTGTCAGTGTTTATACTTTTGGAACAGAAAAAGTTGAAAGAGATCTTATTAGAGAAGTTATTAATAATTTGTTTGATCTAAGGCCAGCTGCCATTATTGAACAACTGGAATTAAGAAACCCAATTTACCAACAAACTAGTTATTTTGGCCACTTTGGTAGAGATGATTTAGATCTTCCATGAGAGAGATTGAACAAAGTCAAAGAAATTGAAGAATATGTTAAAGAAAGAATTTTCTAAATATCTTGTTTATGTTAAAATAAACTTATAATTTATAAATAAATGAGGAAAATATGAGAAAAATTGTTAGACAAAAAAATAAAGAACGTGCAGCAAAAAGATTGCACAAACTACAAAAAGAACAAGCAAGAGATTTAAGAAGAGCACAAAGAGCTCAAGCCTCAGAATAATTATTAATAATCCTTAAATTTTTCTTGATTCATAAAAATATAAAAAAATTGGAATTTACTTTTCCAATTTTTTATTTTGCGTATCATCCACATCGACAATTGTGAATCTAAGTGGCTCTCCGCCGTATTCATTATCAAATAAGATTTTAGGGGTCCTACCGCCCGAAACATTTCTATACATTTCCAATGCAGAAACATATTTCGAAAGATCAAATTTTTCCAATTCTTCAGTATTTTTAAATAGTTTAGGGTAAATGTGCGAATAAGTAAATATTTCTACATTTATTTTTTGTTCATTATTTTCAGTTGGATTAGATTCTTTATTATGCATTGATTTTTGTAGTTTTATTTCGAGTATTGCCCCTTCACCAGTTAATATAAAGAAATTAATTTCTTTGTTTTGTTCATTAATATTTTCAAACATAACGTGTTGAAGTGCTTGATTAGTTTTAGGACGGTGGAATGCTCCTAAATCAAGCGAATTTTTTTGAATATCTAAACTGTGAATTTCTAAGTCGGCCTTAAATTGGTCAAATGTTTCATAGTACGCAAAGGTAAAACGATCTAGGTTAAACAAAAATCAAAGTCAATTTCGTTTAAATAACTCACTTAATTTTGGTCTAAATTTAGATAGTGGTAGTACTTTACCTAAATCTTCTGACCTTTGGAAAGCGGTTACGTTGTTTGCGTACATTAAATATTCTTTTATTTCCGAGAAGTATTTGTCATCTATTGCCTTTTGTTCATTAATATATTTAGCTTTTTGATCAGAATCATTGCCAAACACTATTTTAAGAAGTGAATCAATATATTCATATTTTAAAAATAGTTGTCATTTTTTTTCTTTTTCATTTGTTTTTTCAGTGTGCTGAGTAAATTTTGTTGTTTGCTTATTGCAAGCTGTTATTAATATGGGAGAACTAATTAATGAAGTAGTAATTAGTGTTTTTAAAATATTTTTAAATTTCATTTTTATCCCCCCAAAATTAACACACCAAGTTCAGGTAAACCATAGTTAACAACAAGATCGTGTTCAAAGCTGTTATATCCTTCTTGGTTGTGGTGAATAATAGCATTATGAACAATGTCTGAGATGAGTTTTATGGCTATATTGTTGTTTCTAGCTCAAGGGAAATAGATGAATTTATCAAAAATAACCTTTTTTGTACCTTGTTGACGAGTTATAAACATTCTAATAATTAGCTTATACTTTTTCAAGTAAAAAACATCATCCGGTGATTCTCTTGATTCATCACCTACTTCAAGTTTGTCAAGGTAATTATTAGTGAATTTAAAATCATTTTGTATTTCTTTGTTTTTAATATTTTCAATGAAAATTTCAGAATGTTTAGCATTGCCTTTGGGTTCAAGGGTTCATCAATTAGTGTATTTTCAAGTCAGTTTATCAATGTTTCTTAACAAAAACATTCAATTTTTTGTGTAAAAATCATTGAATTTTGCAATAGTTTCTTGTGTCATTGGGCGAGAATATTCTTTAGAAATAGCTGCTAACTCTTGTAAAAGTAATTCATTATTCTCTTGTGATTTTACAAACTCTGTTTTACCAACTTCATCATTTTTGAATTGTTGATTTAGGATACTCTCGATAATTTTATCTGTTTTAATTTGGCTTTGATCAATGATTTTAGGCACATAATCAAAACCAGAAGGGCGTTCAGATTTTAGTTTTGAATAGTCATAAGAAGCACAAGATACAGTTAAAATTGGGGTAGAAATTATTAATGGCAATGATAATTTTGTCAATACTTTTTTAAGATTATTCATTTACAAACCTCATACTAAATCTAATTATATTGAATTGATCTTTGTCAAAATCATTGCTATTTGTGTTAATTTTATTGCGTGAATTTAAAGCATCAACAAAATAATCATTGTATTGGTATATACCTTGAAACTCCATAAATTTATCATCAGTGTATTGTTGTATAAATTGCTCCTCATTGAACTCTTCATCTTCGAATTCCGCTGCACTCTCTTTTTCTTCTTGATAATCTTTTTCAAATTTAGATTTTCGTTTCTCGTAAATTTCTTTTTCAATTGATTTTAATTCATTTTCGATATTTGTAGCATCTTTAAAATAAAGTAAATCTGGGTGAATTTGGATAACAACATTTCCATTATGTTTATATTTAAATATTCTTAATGCAACATTGTTATAAACCAAGTATCATGTTTCTTTTTCTTGAAATTTGTTGTATCTAGCCACCTGTTCAATCTCTTGAAATGGAATAGTTATTAACTTTGTAGGAGTTGTGTTTTTTATTGAATAAATAAGAGAACCAAGTTCATTTTTAACGTGTTCAAACAATTTTTCTTCTATATTGAAAGCGCGATATCTGTCTCCATATGGGTTAAAAATAAATTTAAATTTATCAATATTATTTAGTGTCCAATATCAATCTTTTGATAATGTGTTTTTGATGACATTTTTTGAAGTATTAGCTAAATACTGATATTCTCCACCAACATTATGAACGCTTTTTGAAATAAAAATTGGATCATAAACAAAAGCATATTTAAGTTCAGAAAACTTTGAATAAGGAAGATTTTCTTGTTGAGAAATATAAATGTTTGCTACATCGCTTTTATTTGAAGTGTAACTTTTCAACATTTTTGCAATATGCTCATTTTCGTATAACTTTGATTCATTTTTTACGTTTTTTTCTTGCTTTTGTTCAATGTTTTTAGTGCAACTAATTGTAGAAATTGACAATAAAATTGGTGTAAGACTATGAAGAAATAACTTTTTCATAAAACAAGCTTTCTAATGGTTGGTTTTTGGCACCAGAGTATAAAATTTCGCCTTTGTGAATTAATGTTACTGAGTTTACGTATTTATCAATTTCTGCTAAAACGTGTGATGATATTAAAATTGTTATTTTTTCATTGTTCAGTTTTTTTAATAGTGTAAATAATTCATAACGAGCAGTTGGGTCAAGGTTTGCTGCTGGTTCATCCAAAATTAATAATTTTGGATTATGTAATAATGCCTGAATTAAAAGAATTTTTTTCTTTTGCCCTGATGAAAATGTGTAAGGTTTCTCATTTTTTAATTCTTCGATTGCGAATAATTTTAAAAATGAATCAATTCTTTCATTAGCTATATTTTTATCAATACCTGACAAGATAGAAAAGTTATATAAATAGTCAAATACACTCAATTCACGGGGGAATATGGCAACTTCTGGAACATAACCGATTATTGAACGAGCTTCAGCATTTTTGACATTTATATCATTGATAAAAATATCTCCTTGATAATCAACATAAGCGCCAATTATAGTTTTAATGGTTGTTGTTTTACCTGCCCCATTTTCACCAATAAATGCATGAAAATTACCTTCAGGAATTTCAAAGTTTACATTTTTTATGCCTCTATTTGTTTTGCGGAATATTTTTTGAAGGTTAGCAATTTTTAATATATTTTTTGCTTTAATCATTATTTATATTCCTTTCTTTTATATACAAAATAAACTGAGGTAAATAGGATTGTTATTGCGCCAATTCATAGTGCAAAATATAGATTTTTATTCACGACTAATTTGTCGCGAGTTATTGAATACATTTGAGGAGATGCTGTGAATAAATAATTATTGTTTGAATCTGTTAAGTTGTATCTAACTATAACTTTGTCATTTTTCCCATTTTCACCCTTTTTAATATAAAGTTCTTTATTTATTGAGTCAAATCCACCTATTTTATAAAAAAATCCGTTAATTGTTAACTTAATTTGGTTATTGCCATAACTATTGTTAATTGAGGTATTTTTGATCATTGCTTTGAAAAGTTTTGTGTCTTGGTGGTTGAAGTAAATGTAATACATTAAACTAGCTGCAAAATAAATTTTTCTCTCAATTTCTGATTGAAGTTTTTGTTCTTTAACAGCGAATTCATTGAATATTGTTATGTTTGCATTTTTGTATTGATTTATAGGGCTTTTAGAATCATTTACATACTCAGAAATTTTACTCATCAAAGTATCATGTAAATTATTTAAATTGTCATTATTTATATTGATTTTTGCAACAAATTCAGCAGCTATTTTATTGAACTGTTTATCTTCCAAGGCTTCTTTGACATTTGTTCAATGAAGCTTACCAACTAAGTTGTTTTGAGCCGAAAATTGTGAATTATCTTCTGGAAAATCATTGTTTATTTCCGATGCTCCTTCACGAGCATAAATTACCCCAGAATTAGCAACATTGGCTATCACAGAATTAGATTTGATTAGGCCAGGTGTTATGTAGTTGTTTGTTGCTTTTCCTTGACGAATTGTTTGGTATTTTGTATATTTTGGTTCAGTATCAAGTTTATATTTGTATGTTATTCTATCAAGATCATTGTAATAAACATAGTCACTTAAATTACTATAAGTGTTTGGCTGAATGCTTTCAAATACATTTTTATTGTCTTTGTTAAATACGTCTAAAAGTTGATATGGCAATGATAGTCACGAATAAACTTGTCATTCAATAGATGAATTTTGTGATAGCTTCATTACATCGTTTAGATATTGATGTTGTTGTTTTGAGAATTGTTCATTATTTAGGCCATTAGGTAAAATCAATAACTCATCTTTATTATTGTTTATAAAAAATGGTTCAACATTGGCTTCATTACCTGCTAAGTGGTAAGGATATTTCTTGTTTATAAAATATGCTGCATTGTTTATGTTTGTTGTTGAATTTATTGAAAGCAATGCGCCACCTAATGAAAGAGGTATAAAGAATGCTAATGGCAATGTAATTGCTATTTTTTGGTTCAATTTATTTGCAATCAATGAAGTAATCAATGAAATTAATAAATATGTGCACAATCCAACAAAAAGATATAATAATGAATATAAAATTCAATAATTTATTGAATAAACACCATAAAGAGCTAGCAATGCCGAAATTGTTAAAACACCTAATCAAATTAAGCCAAAATAGGTTAGTGTTAGTAATTTACCAAGCACTAAATTGCTTCTAGATAGTGGCTTAGATAAGGTAATTAACTCGAGTCCTTCTTGCTCAAAATCTTTGAAAATATTCAAAGCTTTTATTGATGCAAAAATTACTGTAATTATTAATATTGCAAAAGCATATAAATATGAAGTCAAACTCAAATATTTTTCATTAATTGCAAAATTAATTACTAAACCAAGTACAAAAGAACTAATTAATACCAATAATGGCATAATTATTGTGCTTTTTTTCTTCATTATTATGTTGAATGCAAACCGCGAATAATTAAAAGCTGTTGTTTTCATCATAAATCCTTTCAAATTTTATGATTTCAGCTTATCTTTATATGTTAATGGCAGATTTTAGTTGTTAATAAAACACTAAATTAATCTGTAATAATGTTACACTAATTAGCTAATTTTTGAAAATTATTTTGTTGTTTTGAATATAAAAACACACAAGCTATGTGTGTCTATTGCAAAATTACTCAAAAAGTTCAATGAATATTTTAAATTCACCCATCGGATCATCATGCATTGAGAATAGTCTATATTCAAAATTATGATTTTGCTCGCTGAATTCATAATTTGTTAGCAAAGTTTTTAATCCGAAATTATTACCATTAACATTAATTTTTGAATATTCACTTAGTTCATTAAGTCTAAATTCCAAGGTTGCAAAATCATTTAGCATGTTGATTCTTTTTGGATTAAATTCTATTCTAGTTGCTTTTTTGCTTTGGGGATCAATGAATGTTAAAGTAGTGTATTTATAAACTTCTGAATCATATAAATCTTTAAATTCTGTTTGTTCAATAGTGGTTTCTGCTTCAAATTCAACAATATTTTGTTCACCGTTTTGTTGAGCAATTGATTTAAATTTTAATTTCATGATTTTAATCTCTTAACTACACAATCTTTTCCAAATAAATATATTGCTTTAGCCAACTCTGGACCATGTTCAGCATATGTAGTTGCTTTTCTAATTGGCATGAATAATTTTTTGCCAGTAACTGATAATTTTGATTTAGTTTGCTCGATTGCTAATTGGATGTTTTCAATAGTAAATTCAATTGAATTCAACAAATTGAAAAAGCAAGAGACAACCATTTTTTCTTCACTTGATAGATCAAAACTTGGTTGAATATCTTTGTTTAAATATTTATTTAGATGATGTTTAAGTTCATCAATTGTTGCGCAACTTTCTTTAAAAGTATCAACGAATAATGTTGACCATTCATTATTTTCAATTTCTAATTTACTTATAAGATTTTGAGTCGAAATATTTTTGAAATATTGTTTTGAAAATCAGTTCATTTTAACAATATCAAATTTAGAAGGCGATTTAGAAAGTCTAGAAGGGTTAAATTTTTCGATTATTTGTTGTTTTGACATTATTTCACTCGAATCTTCTGCAGTTCAACCCAACAAGGTTAAAAAGTTAAATAACGCTTCGGGAACATAACCTTCATTTTTATAATCTTCAATAAATTGTTTTAGCGATGTGTCACGTTTCGAAAGTTTTTTACCTTCCATATTTGTTATAACTGTTAAATGTCCAAATTGAGGAGCGTCTCAGCCTAAAGCATTGTAAATAGCCAATTGTTTAGGCGTGTTAGTTATATGTTCTTCGCCTCTTAAAACATGTGTGATTTCCATATCATAGTCATCAATAACAACAGCGAAATTATATGTAGGATAACCATCAGATTTAAAAATTACCCAATCACCTATGTCGCTAGAATTAAAATCTATATTCCCTCTAACTAAGTCATTTCAGCTAAGAGATTGATTTTTTGGCATTGAAAATCTTATTGAAAATTCCCCGGAATCATCTCTTCTTTTTCTTTCTTCTTCACTGATTTTTAACCAGTTTTTGTCATATTTAAATGATGGAATTCCCTTAGCTTCTGATTCGCTATGTTGCGCTTCCAGTTCTTCTGCATTGTCATATGCCTTATATGCAAAGCCCTTCTCGATTAAAAGATTTGCAATTTCGCGATATCTGTCAAGTTTTTCACTTTGACGATATTTTTTGTATTTAGGATTTGGATTAAGAGGGCTTTCATCAGGAATTATTCCTAGTCATGCTAAATTATCAAGTTGACTAGCCTCACCGCCGGCAACATTTCTTTTTATATCGGTATCTTCTAATCTAAAAATAAAATCGCCATTGAAATGTTTTGCATATAAGTAGCAAAATAATGCGGTTCGAGCACCTCCAATGTGTAAATATCCTGTTGGACTTGGCGCATATCTTGTTCTAACTTTTTTTGTCATATTGATGCCTCCTATATAAATTTAAATTTTAAACTAATTATATAAATTAAGTAGAATTTTATTTATGGTTTGTTTTTAAACAAAAAAATTTACTTATACATTCGTTTTATATTCATATTAGTAAAAAAATAAAACCATTATAAATAGCTTTATTTCTTTATTTTTTTATTGATTATAGCACCAGTTATATTGATAAGAAGTATTGAAAAAGTTGCTATTCAAATATAAGACATTGCTTTTGCTGGTTCATATGCTCTTAAATCTAAATGTGTTTCAATTGCTTGACCAATATGTAATTCGCCTGTTGCGAACACAGAATATGTTATTGAGTTTCTAAAAATTAATTCAAAATAAAATAAACTTAAACTAATGAAGTCATATTTTATAGAAGGAAGAACATATTTTCAAAATATTTGATTATTAGTATAACCAGCAATTTTTAAATTATTTATTACTTCACTATCCAAACTTTCAATTGCCTGAGTCAAATGTTTTGACTTGCTATACATTTCATGGAATCCGATAACTAAAATAACTATTGTTATTGGGTTTGCGAACATTGGTAAAAATAGATATATTAAGACAACGCTCGGGATTTGTCTACATATGATAATTATGCTTTTGCTTATTACTGACACAGGTTTTATATTGATATTTAAAGGTTGAACTCGTATAAATATCATTGTAAAAATGATACAAATTGACAAGGCAGCTATTGTAAATTGCAATGAATTTCAAACAAGCAATATTGGATTTAGTCTTGGGTCAAGATTCCTAAAATTAAAGTGTGAAAAATCAGGTTTAAATAATACTTTTATGAATGTTTTTGTTGCGGATAAGTCAAAAAGTCATATTTTTGTTGTTGCTAATGTGAAAATACTCATTATTGCAAAGAACAAAATTAATAAATTATTAAAGATCTTTCTTATATTGATTGTTTTTGCCAATTTTGCATAAATTTCAAACTTGTATTTGCTATTAAATTTAATCTGTTTAGAATTTGTTTCAAGTAGATATTTTTTAATCAAATAATTAGATAATTCGAGTAATAAAACAAATAGTATTAACACAGTCATCGGAATACCTAATTGGCTATAAAAATTTGTTGTTTTTGCAGCATAATTAATTAATATTCCAATGCCTGGTAGCGACAATGCGCTCAATAATGATGCTCATCTAATATTTGACTCAAATGAATATAAAAACAATGCAATAAGTCGATTTTTGATTCGTGGAATTACTTCATTAATGAATGCTCTATGTTTACTTTGTCCTTGGTTAATAGCAATGTAATAAGGTTCTAAATCAAATGAGTTAAGCATATCTAAGTAGTATTTGTGTAATCACAGTCATGTAAATCAAATATAAACAGCCAGTAAACTTAATTCATTTCGAAAAACTTTTGTAACAACATTAATGAAAACCAATTCAGGAAAAGCCCTTAAAACTAGCATTAATATGCCTAAAACGAATGAAAAATATTTATTATTGTGCTTAGAAAATGAACCATAGGAAGTGATTAAAGCAAAAATAAATCCAATAAAAGTTCCAGCAATCGCTATTTTAATAGTTATTCATAAACTTTTAATAGTATCTAAAAAGAGATTTGTATATTCGTTTGTTAATGAATTTGTTAATCTTGTGCTTTTGTTACTAAAAATGAATAAATTTTGAAATTTTCGAGCAACATTTTTAATATTTTCAATTCTTATTGAGCTTGAGCTATTGTAAAGCGCTATAAAAATTATCGCTATTAATAAAATTGAGATTATATGTCAATAAATAGGCCTAATTTTTCAAGAAGTTGCCACTCCATTTTTATTGACGTATCGATATCTAAATAAATTAGTTTCTTTATTTATTTTTCTATTTTCACAGCTTGTTTTAGTTGCCAAGTTTCAATTTCCTTTGTTTCCATATCAAATAAAATTTTGGTATTTTTAATTGCTATTACTCTGTCAAAATTTTCCTTTATTGAGTCTAAATCGTGTATATTCACTAAAACAGTTTTTCCCTTGTTTGCTAAATTTCTAAGGATTTTTAAAACGATTTTCGCTGTTTCTTCATCAAGGTTTGAAGTTGGCTCATCTGCTAATATTAATTCGCATTTTTTAATTAATAATTTAGCAAGTTCTACTCGTTGTTGCTGTCCACCACTTAAGTCCGAAACACGATAAAATGCCTTATCCAAGATACCCAATTGGTTTAATTTTTCGAAAATTTCAATCTTTTGTATTTTGGTAAGCAAACCAAACACTTTAAAAAATCAATTTTTATAATTTGTTTGAGATTTAGCAACGTTTTGATAAACACTTTCAGATGAAATTAGGTTTGCTTTTTGTGTTAAGAAGCCAATTTTTTGAATTAATTTTTGTTTTCTAGTTTTTTTTATTTTTGATAAATCTTGGTCAAAAATTTTTATATCGCCATCATAGTTTAGTGCACCTACTATTAATTTAAATAAAGTACTTTTTCCAGCTCCACTTGCCCCGATAATAGCAACCATTTGACCTTTTTGAATAGTTAAATTGATATTATTTAAAATAGGCCTCTTCTTTGAATATTTTGTTGATACATCTTTAAAATCAATAATATTAGTCATTTTTTGGTTCTTCAATTTCCTTGATTAAATCTAATTTAGTTTCAGCTTGAACTTGTAATTTTATGAATTTTTCAAAATTATCTAAATTTAAAGCGTAAAACTTATTATATCCAGTATATTTTCCGTAAAGATTTTCCTCAACACTTAGAGAATTAAGTGTTTTGGTCAATAACTCAACTTGTTTATTGCTTAAGCCACTACGACCAATTGCAACATCATACGGCGCTGGGTTTGTTGTAATTAATACTCTGACAACATCATTATTTTTGTCATCATAAGGCTTATTTTCTTGATATTTGCTTGTTTTGAAAAGATTGCTATTTTCTGTATTTTTTGTTCAGTTGTATACACCCTCATCATCGAAAGCAATTCTAGGTGTAAATGAATTGGATTCTTTACCAATTTGATCTTGTGCTTTAGTGCCTTTGAAAATTTCTTTTGCACCCGATTCAAAATATTCATTAATTTCTTTTATTGTTTTGTTAAAATGGCGAGCAAGCAAGGCAACTTGATATTTATATGACCCAGATTTTGATTTATCTTTAAATATAATTCCATGCTTTACAAATTTTTCTCAATTTCTATCATTTCAATCTTTTGTAATTTCATCTCTTTTGGCTTTATCACCAGAAATGAAAATTACACCTCTATAAACAAAAGTCAATTGATTTGGTTGATAAAAATTAGAATATTTTGACCCATCAAAGGTCAGTTTATCTGATTTATGTCAATCTGGATAGTCTACATTAGTTTTTTGTACCCATTCAATATTATTTCTTTGTGCTTGTTGGCGTAACGGGTCAGAATCTTGGCCATCCACGTAAAATAGTGAGTCCTTTGTTTGTCAATTAAATTTCAGAGTGCTTGTTTGAGCAATTAGTTTAACATCGAACTCTTTATTAAATTGATTATTTTGTCAAAAATTATTAATATATGTTGTGTAGTTTGCAATGTAAATGTCTTTGTTTTTATCGTTGTTTTCTAATTTAGAAAAGTATGAATTTTTGTCATAGTCAACATCAAAATTAAAATCAACATCTGGCAGATTTTTTGTAAGCGGATCTGAATCTTTGAGGCTTTTAAATCTTGATTTTAATAACTTAATGAATTGATTTTCAATTGAATTGGGATTTTTATCATCTTTAAAACCTGGGTTAATTCATGAATTAACAATTGTTATTTTTGAATCTCATTTTTTTGCAATTTCATCTTTGCTTTCTTTACTTGAAATTGCAGTTGCGGCGCATGAACTTGAAGCAAAAACGCTCGCAAGTAAACTTGCGCCAAGTGTAAATATTTTTTTCTTAATCAATTTTTTCTCCTTAACAAGGTGAGGAATAAATAGTGTTTAGCCACGCATGAATTACCATGATCTGCTAATAGGTATAATCTCAGCCTTTTACAGCACCCTTGTCACCATAAATTATACCATTAATAATCTCTAGATTATAAGTTCAAAAAAAATCATTTTTAGTATAATTTAAATATTAATATTAATTAGGAGAACATATGGAAAAAGATAAAGAATTAGACAAAAATTTAATTGAACCTGATTACATTCCTGACGAAGAATTGTTTGTAGCCTTCAAAGAAGAACCAACCCCTGAAATTGAAGAAGATGAAGAAGAAATACCGCAAAATAAAGAGGATTATGTTGTTCAAAGTCAAATAATTGATCAACCAGTTGACGGTTTATTCCCAGTAGACATCAATAAAGAGATGAAAAACTCATTCTTGGAATACGCAATGAGTGTTATTGTCTCGCGTGCACTCCCTGATGCAAGAGACGGACTAAAACCAGTTCATAGACGTATTTTGTATGATATGAGTGAATTAGGTATTACTCATTCAACTCAACACAGAAAAAGTGCTCGTATTGTTGGGGATGTTTTGGGTAAATACCACCCTCACGGCGATTCATCTGTTTATGAAGCAATGGTACGTATGGCACAAGATTTTTCAATGCGTTATCCTTTAGTTGATGGTCATGGTAACTTTGGTTCAATAGATGGCGATGGGGCCGCTGCAATGCGTTATACAGAAGCAAGAATGAGTAAGGTTGCTTCTGAAATGTTGGATGGTATTAAGAAAAATACTGTTGATTTTGTTGATAACTATGACGCAAGCGAAATTGAACCAGTTGTTTTACCATCCCGTTTTCCTAATTTACTAGTTACAGGTGGTTCGGGTATTGCTGTTGGTATGGCAACAAATATTCCACCTCATAATTTGACCGAATCAATTGATGCTACTATTGCTGTCGCAAAAAATCCCGAAATTTCAATTGATGAAATAATGCAATATTTACCAGGCCCCGATTTTCCAACTGGAGCCACAATTTTAGGCACAAAAGGCATTCAAGAAGCATATAAAACCGGTAAGGGTTCAATTCCAATTCGTTCAGTCGCAAAAGTAGAAGAATTTAAAAATGGTAGAAGCCGAATAATTGTTACTGAAATTCCATATGAAATTAAAAAGACTGCAATCATTGAAAAAATTGCTGATTTAGTAAAAGATAAAACAATTGAAGGCATTTCTGACTTAAGAGATGAATCAAACAGAGAAGGTATTAGAATTGTTATTGATGTTAAAAGAAATGCCAATCCATACATTTTATTAAACAAACTTTATCGTCAAACAAACCTACAAGTCAATTACAATGTTAACTTTGTTGCACTTGTTGACGGTGAACCCAAATTGCTTAACATTAAACAAGCAATCGAAGTTTATTTAAAACACCAAGAAGATGTTGTTACAAGAAGACTTAAATTTGATCTTGAAAAAGCTAAAGATAAACTTCACGTTTTGGAAGGCCTTAAAATTGCTGTTGAAAATATCGATGAAGTAATTGCAATAATCAAAAAATCTCGTAATGATGCAGAAGCACAACAAAGTTTAGCGCAAAGATTTTCTTTAAGCGAAAGACAAACAAAAGCGATAGTTGATATGCGTCTTGGTCGTTTAACCAGTTTAGCAATCGACAACATGATTCAAGAAATGAATGAATTGATAGCTGAGATTGCAAAAATCGAAGAAATTTTAGCTGATCATGCAAAATTAATTCAATTAATTATTGATGAACTAACACTAGTTAAAGAAAAATACGGTGATGCAAGAAGAACTCAAATTGATTTTGAAGCTGGTGACAAAATCACTGATGAAGATCTAATTAACAAAAGAGAAGTTGTGATTACTACATCAGCCAAAGGTTATGTAAAAAGAATTGACCTTGAGGAGTATAAAACTCAAAGAAGAGGTGGTGTTGGTGTTACAACAATGAAAACCTATGACGACGACGATGTTGCTTCTTTAATTACTTGTTCAACTCATACTGATTTATTATTGTTCTCAAATCACGCTCGTGTTTATAGAATTAGAGCTCACGAAGTTCCTGAATTATCAAAACAATCAAAAGGTGTGCCATTTGTGAACTTGGTTCCAAATTTAAACACAAAAGATGGGGAAATAATTGTTTCAATTCTACCTATAAATGAATATAAACAAACAGAATTCTTATTCACTGTTACAAAATTCGGTGTTATCAAAAAAACCTCACTTGACAATTATCAAACAATTAATGCTAATGGAAAATACGCTTTTAAACTGCGTGATAATGACGAATTAGTTAGAGCAATAGTTGTCAATGATGAATCATTAATTATGATCGCTAACAACGAAGATCGAATTGTTAAATTTAACTCAAAAGATATTAGACCAATGTCTCGTGTTGCAACTGGTGTTAAAGGAATCACTCTAGCGAATGAACAAATTGTTAATTCTGCATCATCAAGTCTTGAGGGTGAATTGGTATTGACAATTGGCTCACAAGGTTTCGGTAAACTAACTCACCATGAACAATTTAGATTAATTAAGCGTGGTGGTAAGGGTGTTAAAGGTATTAATGCTAAATCAGCAGGTAATATTGTTTTTGCGCGTTTTGTAAATCCAACTGATGAATTATTAATTATTACCACAAGCGGTCTAACTATCAGAATGCTAATTAAAGACATTTCAACTATTGGAAGAAGTGGCAAAGGTGTTAAATTAATAAACTTAAAAAACAAAGAAAAAATTCAAGCTGTTGAAGTTATTAAGTCAAGTGAGGAAGAAGACGAAGAAGCAGCTAAAAAATCTTCAGAACTAATAGATTTAATTAAACAACAAACACAAGAATATAAAGTTGATGAAATCGACGATGAAGAATTCGTTGATGAAAATGACGATGAAAATGATTTATTAGCTTAATTGAGGAAATATGAAGGATTTGCTACATCTCTATTCGGATAGATTGTATTTCAAAAATGTAACCGAAAAAACTCCTATTAAATACGGATCACTAACGCTTTTAGCTTACTCAATTGATCTTGCACTTAATAAAAATAGCAAAATTTTAGTTACGATTTTAGGCAAAACTCAACATCAATACATACGTAAATTATCAGCTTTTTTACAAACAAAAAAACACCAAATTTATACATATGACAAACCCGTATCTTCATCTTTATGAATTGACGAATTAGCCTTTAAAACGAATGAATTAGATTACCTTATTAAGATATTTATTGATTCAAAAAATCAAAATGCTTATATTAAAATATTAGACAAAAATCTCCAATCAATAAACAAAAATTTACTTGAAAAAATTATTCAATCTTACAATGAAAATATGGTGTTCAAATTCGACAGCACCACTGCTCAGTCATTTAACAACATAAAATATCAAACAATTGTAAACTCAAGCACTTCAAAAAGCGGAATTTTAAAACCATTTATCGGCATAAGACAAAGATATAAATCTAAAACTTATTTGTTTCACCAAAATAATTTAAATAGTTTCGAAATATCAAAATCATTACTAACAAATTATCCAAGCGATTTTATTGCCAAAAATAAATCATTGTCAATAAAAAAAATTAAAACATTACTATATTTTTTTGAAGCGTATTTCGCTCGCGAGAAAATATCAAGCATAATTCATCAAAACGAAATTGACAAGATAGATATTTTTCTTCGAATCAATAATAAATTCCAACTAATTAATTCGAATTTACTGGCAATGATATATTTAGATTTTTATTTAGAAGAATACAAAAGAGCCCATGTTGATATTTCAAAATTCATTGTCTTAATTCCGCACTCAGCCAACAATGGCATTAAGGAATTATTGAGTCAATACAACGTGGGTTGAGAATATTTTGATGAAGCAACATATAAAGATCTGTTGAAAAATCCAAACTATGTTTTTGTGTACAACGAAAATAATTTCATAGCTAATCCTAAATACTCAAATGAATTTAATAATCATTACTTTATTACTTGTTTAATTTGAATGATAAATTCGTATTTAAATCGAAACAATTTATTGTCGTTTAAGCATAATAGAATAATAGAGTGTTTTGGACAGTATAAACAAGTTAATTTTCAACATAAAATAGTTGTTAAAAATATTGACCATTTGATTGAATTTACAAAAGAATTCGTAAAAAATAAATCATTGAAAAATATACAAAATTGTTCTGCAATTTTAAGTTATGAAGATAGTAAGTTTTACTTGTTTAAATTATCAAATTTAAAAAATCACGAAATAATCGTTTATTATGATTTTGCTGCTGATAAAATTAAGGTTATCACAAACCTTTGTTATGTTTATAAATTCAAACCAGTATTTGCATTTTTTTGACACATTCAAAGCTAAAGTTTTAACAAGCAAAATCTTTAAATTGATAAAGAAATTTTTATCTAAAAAACATAATAATAAAAGTAGAATTTAATATTTTGCTTTTTTTATTTATTCAATATAATTGAAAAGCATATTACAGCAGTTGTTTATCCCGAGTTTCCCAGTTTCAAATAATAAAAATAACGAATAAGCCTTATTTATAGTGCTTTTCGTTATTTTTATGCTATTTTTTAATTACAATTTTTTTAATAAGATCATATTCGCTTCAAATATCTTTTATTGTTTTCGAATCTTCTCTTTGTCTTTTAATGATTTCTTTTGTTTTTGAGTTGATATCAACTCTTTCTCTTAGTTTGGATAATATATTAATAAGTTTTTGTTCAGATAAATGGTCAATTACACCATAATCCTCATAAAACTTGTTTATCTTATAAGTAATAAGTTTTAATAAAACAAGTGATATAAAACATAATATTGAGTGTGCTATTATGTGTTCGTCTAGTCTCACATAAACCGGTCTAATTTGTAAAAAACTTTTTAATGCTCTAAAATTTGTTTCAATTTTTCATTGGTTCGCGTACTTTTCAATGATTTTTTCAGCAGAAATATTTGAAATATTTGTTTCATAAACATAGATACCATCAAATTCAGAATCTTTTGTGACTTTTTCAAAGTCTAATTCAAATTTAAACTTAGATATTTGTTTAAAGAATTTGCATTTTTTTGTACCCAACATTTTTGTTGAATCAACATAACCGCTTTTGTCTTGTTTTTTACGGAAATTATCAATCAAAATTCCGCGATCTTCTCTATCTTTTTTTGCTCTTGTTTTTGAATAAGTTACAATTCTTCTTCTTAATTTACCATTAAATCTTGTATTTTTTCAATTAGATTCATATTCTGTTTCTTTGTATCTAAATTCAGAATCTCCAATGTATCCTTCGCGATCTAAAATCCAATTTTTAAAATTCTGACTACCAGATTTTGCTCTATATGAGATTATAAAATTGTGTCCTCTTTGTTCTAAAAAACGGATATTTGCATTTGTACTCATCCCTCTATCAGCAATAATTGTTATATTTTTTATGCCAAATTTAGTTTCAAGTTCTAATATAAATGGAATCATTGTTCTTGAATCCCCTGTATTTCCCTTGAAAACTTTCATGTAAATAGGAATACCATTTTTGTCGCACGCAAGACCAATCACAATCTGATCTTCTTTGAATTTGGCATCTTTAGAATACCCAGGAACCCTAAGTCCTTCGCGGCTAAAACTTTCAAAATACACTGTAGATGAATCAAAATAGATTTCATCTAATTTACTTTTTGTTTCCGATTCAACTAATTTATTTATTGAAAAAAGCAATTGGTCTTTGTTTTCGTGAACAATGTCTAAAAGTCTATAAAAGCTATTCTTAGAAGAAAAGATATTTGTTGAATATTCATCTGATTCATTAAATGAGTTGTATATACTTGTGGGATTAATAATTCTTTTCGCCACTAAGAAATTAAATATTTCATTCATATTTTTATGTCTTGTGGCTTTTAATTGTTTAAATATGTTGTGTTTTTCAATAAATTCACTTATTAATTCATTGCCAACGCAAATACTTGTATGTTGGATTTTTTCTTTTTCAATCGAGTGTAGAAGCGCATGTTTAACTTTATCTGGATTATCCTGTCTAGTGAAGTTTTTAAGTTTGTTTTTTATTATCTCGATTGCGTTTTCGTTAATTTCAAGTAGTTTTTCTACATTTCCTAAACTAAACCATCTTGTTGGATTTTTATTGAATCCGTTTGACCAGCCAACATATTTATATAAAACGCCCTTTTTATTTCCATGAACATTAAATAGCATCAAATCTTGTTTTTCCATATTCTTATTATATCATAAATGTAATTAAATGCAATTATAAAATTAAAAAATATGAAAAATTCCATACTATATATAGTATGGAGTGAAAAAAATAGTTAAATTAGATTAATTTATCGCTTAAAACTGGGAAACGCAGGAGAATTTAATATTTTGCTTTTTTTATTTATTCAATATAATTGAAAAGCATATTACAGCAGTTGTTTATAGTGAATAAAATCTATATTCATATTGATTTGAAAGTAAACTAGCTGAATGTTGAAATCATTAAATTTAGATCAATAACTAGGAAACAACCCTTTTTATGTTTATGCAAAGAGAGGAAAATTATGAGATATACAGGTCCTGTATTTAAAAAAGCTCGTCGTTACGGTTTTTCTATTTTAGAAACTGGAAAAGAATTCTCAAAAGGTAAAAAGAGAACTTATGCTCCAGGTCAACACGGAAACAAAAGAGTTAAATTATCTGACTATGGTCTACACTTATACGAAAAACAAAAAGTTAAATTTGTTTACGGAATGAGTGAAAAACAATTAAGAAAATTCTTTGAAAGAGCTACAAAAATTAAAGGTATTTTAGGTACAAACTTAATTCAACTTCTTGAATCACGTTTAGATAACTTGGTTTACCGTGCTGGTTTTGCTAATACAAGAAGACAAGCTCGTCAACTTGTTGCTCACAACCACTTTACAGTTGATGGCAAAAAAGCAAATATCCCATCAATGACAATTAAAGTTGGTCAAGTTATTGCTCTTAAAGAAAAATCACAAAAAAATGTACAAATCCTTGCTAATCTAGAAGCAAAACTAACTGCTTCATGAATTACTTTAAAAGATTTTGCTGCTAAATTAGATCGTCTACCTGAAAGAACAGAAGTATTACCAGAAATTAAAGAAAACTTAGTTGTTGAGTTCTATTCAAAATAGTTAAATAGAAAGTAGGAGAAATAATGAAAAAAGATATCCACCCACAACACAATAGAGTTAATGTAGTTTGCTCAACTTGCAACACAGAATTCTCATTTGGTACTACTAAAACAGCTATTTCTGTTGACGTTTGCTCAGGCTGCCACGTTGCATATACAGGTGACAGAGCTAAAACAAAAGCAACAGGTATGATCGACAAATTCAATCAACGTCTTGCAAAATCAAATCAAAAATAATTTGCATTTTTGTGAATAAATCCCATTCGGGATTTTTCTTTTTCAATAGAAAAATGAATATATATGTAAAACAACTTGTTTTAGCACTCAAAGCATTAAAATGCTAATTTATGGTATAATTCAAATATGAAAAATAGTCCGGACTTTTCTTTAAATGATGAGAAAAATAAATTTCTTAAATTAGCTATTGAACTTTATATTGAAACTGGCCAACCAGTTGGTTCAAGTACATTAATCGAACGATACAATATTGATTGCTCAAGTGCTAAAGTTAGATACATTTTGCAAGAATTAGAACAACTTGGCTACCTTGAAAAAATACACACATCAAGCGGTAGAGTTCCTTCGATTATGGGTTATCAATATTATGCATCGAATTTGGTTGTTCATGATACTCAAACATTAAAGGAAAAAATTAAGGATATTTTTGCTAAACGACGCGCAAATGTTGAAGATACAGTTAGAGAGGCTTGCCAAGTTATCTCAGACACAGTTGGTATTACACTTGTTACAAGTGAAACCAACGAATCAGCAACACTAAAAAGTATTCAATTAGTTCCTTTGACAGAAAATGATGCAACAATTGTTTTGGTAACTTCTTTTGGCGAAGTTAGCCATCGAACTGTTAGTTTGGACACAAGTAAATGTGATATGAATGACTTGCGAATTGCTATTAGAATTTTTAAAGAACGTTTAATTGATGTGCCAATTTTAAAACTGCGCCAAACAGCTGATAGTTTAGCGCCAATATTGGCTTCACAAATTAAAAATTATGAAACCATTTTAGAAAGCATGGTTAATAATGTATTTGATTTTGAACTTAAAAATAAAAATGTTGTTTATGGCAAGGATAAAATTGTTTTAGCTGATGAAATATCGCGTCCAGATCTAAGTAAAATACTTTATTTGATTGAGAATCAATCAATATGACAAACAATTGAAAATGGCATTGAAGATGATTCAAATTTAAAAATTTCAGTTCGCCCAGACCATAGTTCAATTATCACTAAAAAAATTAATGACGAGGGCAAAATTAAAGAAATTAGTCTTGTTGGTTCAAACAGAATGGACTATCAAAAATCAATGGCAGCTATCAAATTATTAGAAGACTTAATAATTGACAAAAAATAGGAGTTTTATGAGTAAATTAGAAGTTAAAAATGGCGATATAATGCGTTTAGATATAAACGCGTTTTGAAACAATAAAACTATTGATGAATTTTCTCCCAAATTAATTGAAATTACAATTGGAGAAGAAAAAATAGTTAATGGATTTGATCAAGAAATAATTAAAAGTGGATTACTAAAAAAATATAACTTTCATTTAGATCTTTCTTCTATAAAACCTGATTACAAAAAGGTAAAATTTGAAGTTATAAACAAATCTTTTAATCATATTAAAAAACTAAGAGAGCAAGAATTAAAAGCGCAATTAATTAAAAATAACCTTGAAGCACAAAAAGAATTAATATTATTGAAGCAAAAATTCAATGCTCTTGAAAATATCAATGAAACATTGAAAGATAAAGTTCGTAATTTAACTAATGAATTAAATGAAGGAAAGAGAATAACTGTCCCTCAAGAAGAAATCGATAAAATAAAATTGTATGCTTTGCAAAAATTCTTCGAAGATTTTTCAAATCCATATTCTACATTTAAATTGGCAGTTGAATCTGGCGCACAAAGCAATGACCAGTCTGTAAAAACATATGTAGGCGGATTCACAATGTTACTAAATATGCTTGAATCAGTTTTCTCTAAACATGGTTTAGTAATTGAAAAACCAAATATTGGTGATGATTTTGACCCTAAAACTCAAAAAGCTATTGATTTTGTGATTGATAATAATGCAGAACCGGGCAAAATTGCAAAAATAAACTCAGATGCATACTTATTAAACGGTAGAGTAATCAAATATGCTTTAGTAGTTTTAACTAAGAAGGGAGAATAATTTAATAAATTATGTTTAAAAAAGCAAGCAAAGATGCGTGAAATGTTGTTAAAAGAGGCAATATGTTCATGCTTGCAATTGGTCTTTTATTAGGGGCTGCGTTTAACGAATTAGTTAAATCATTGGCAAATGACATTATAATGCCACCAATTGCAAAAATGATTGGTACTCAAAGTTTTGAAAAATGAGAATGACAAGGTATGATGATTGGCAAGTTTTTAGGGGCTTTAATTGCCTTTCTAATAACCGCAGCAATTATTTACATATTTTTAATGATTGTGTTCTTAATCAGAGGTTCTATAATCTCTTGAAAAAACAAAAGAAAACCAGTTGAACCCGAAAAATTACCTGAACCAACTACTGAAGAATTGATTTTGGAAGAACTTAAAAAACTTAACGAAAAACTTAGCAAATAACAACGCAAAAAAGCGTTGTTTTTAATATTTTTTTACTTTTTCAAACCAATTTAAATTGAAAAGATTAATTTATCCTGGGAGGTAAATTTGAAAAAACTAACTGAAAAGCAACAAGCAAACATTTATGGTGGAGCCACAACATTAGCTGTTATTGGCACACTGGCTCCAATAGTTATTTCGGGAATTACAGCTATTGCACATATTATAAAAATGTTTAATAGCAGGTCTGGCGAAAATAAAATTGGCACAAGTTCTGTAAAATGAAATAATGACCCAGCCAAGGCTGAAATAAAACCAGTTATTGAAACTAGAACAATTTATGTAAGTTATTAAATATATTTTGGTTTTTGAGCTTTTGGTCTATAATTCAAATGTTACTTTTGTAACCATTCTGAACAGGTTAACAAGTGCATAAAATGCCACCTTAAAGATGAGCCACAAAAACAGGAGATTAATAGACATGTTAGCTATTATTGAAACTGGAGGCAAACAAATTTTAGTCAAAGAAGGACAAACCATTTTCATTGAAAAAATTGAAGGTGAAGAAGGATCAAAAGTTAAATTTGACAAGGTTTTACTAGTTGGAGATAAAATTGGTAAACCATATCTTGAAAAAGCTTATGTTGAAGGAGTAATCCAAAAACAAGGCAAAAGCAAAAAAATTATTGTATACCGTCACAATGCTAAATCAACTCACAAAAGAAAACTTGGACACCGTCAACCTTACACACGTGTTGAAGTTCAAAAAATAGTAGGTTAATTCAATGGCACACACGAAAGCCGGTGGTTCTACCAGAAACGGTCGTGATAGTCGCGGCCAAAGACTTGGCATTAAGTTAGGTGATGGACAATACTGTACAGCAGGGTCAATTATTTTCCGTCAAAGAGGAACAAAAATTTTCCCAGGCACAAACGCAGGTATTGGTAAAGATGATACAATTTATGCTTTAATTTCAGGATATGTAAAATTTGAAAAACGTAGAAATCGTACATATGCCTCTGTATATGAACAAAGAGTTGTTACACAAAAAAACAACTAATTTAAGCCGGAATTAATCCGGTTTTTTTATATTTTTTTCCTTTTTTTAATTGATTCTAAATTTCTTCATATCAATTATTGGGAGGCTAAATGAACGATATATTATTGTACTTTTCATACATAAACAAAGGAAACAACTACGAAATATTCAAAGATTTAATCAAAAAGAAAAAAGTTACAGAATCACAAATAATTCAAATTAAAAAAATTTTAGAAAGCGCTAATTTGAAATACATAACAGTTTTTGACAAAGAATACCCAGAAGCATTTAAAAAACTTAAGTATGCACCATATGTAATTTATTATCGAGGAGATTTAAATATATTAAATAACCCTTTAGTCTGCATGACTGGCGATGTAGAGAATATGGCAACAGAAAAATATTTGGACAATTCATTCGATTCAATGAGTAGACAATTTAATTTGGTTACAAGTGACTTTACTAAATTTGACCGAAAGATTGCTAAAATGTTTAATTTGGTCAATAAAGGTGTAATCCATATTTTAGCAAGCGGCCATAAATATTTGCCAAAAGAAATGGAGAATGATTTAGATTTATTTATTTCACAATATCCACCAGATGTAAATCCAAAATATATAAGATTTAAGGAAAGAAATGCGCTAATATCTGTTTTAGCTGACAATTTAGTTATTTATGGGTCCAAGAATGCCTCAGGAATAATAAATTTAGCTAATTATTTTGTTGAATTAGGCAAAGAAGTGTTTTGTTATCCAAGTGTTGATTTAGAGGATGGCAATAATTATTTACTAAAAAATGGCGCAAATTTAATAACACACGTAGCAGATTTAATGAATTACAATTAAAATTTAAAATTGTTATTTATGTACAAAAGTTTATTTATAAAATTTTAAATAATTAGTACAATTTTAATCATGAATACTAATAAATCAACACAAAAGACAACCGAATCATCTTCAGTTAAAAAGCTGAATCAAAAAATTAAAGACTACAAAATGGGCTCATATGTTTATGGCAATCAAAACCCTAATGAACAAGGCATCAAAAAAAGAAATTTATTAACTTATTTGACGCGAACATTCTTTATGTTTGTTTCGGCATTATTATTTAGTTTTGGTGTTATTGTTTTCTTGCAAAGGTCCGAAACTATACCATCTGGACTTTCGGGAATCCCAATGTTGATAACTTTAGTTTTTAAAAAAACTGAACCATATTTTGCCTTAATGTATCTTGGTATAAATATTCCTTTATTTTGTGCTTTTGCCACTAAAATAAAGAAAACATTTATTTTGCATACTCTTGAATTCATGATTTTTCAAATAATAATTAATTTTGCATTGAGTTTTGAGTTTAATGGAGCTAACTCATCAGCAGCACATTGACTAATCAAAGTATTTAATGTTGCTCCGGGTTGGTCAAGGGATATAATGATTAATGGACAAACCTATGAAAATCCAACTACCTGACCAATTTTGGTTAATGGGGCAATTGGGTCAATATTTGTTGGTGCATCAATCTCGCTAGCTTGAAAATTTGGTGGCTCAACGGGGGGGACTGATATTGTTGCTTACTATTTTTCAACTAAAAAACAAAAAAGTGTAGGTTCAATATTGAGTGCAATTGCGCTAATGACTTCAATTACCTTTCTACTTATATTTGCATTTGCAAAACCACATAATAATGCAGTAGCAGTAGAAATAGTAGAAGGCAGCAAGGTTTATACTCCAACCAAATTTAAAGTTATTGTTGGTATGAGAGAAGTTACATCCTTTTTATACATAGCAGTCGTTAACTTGTTGGTTGGTTTGCTGTATCCAAAATACAAAAAAGTTGAAATTCAAATATCTTGCTCTCCGAATTCTGAAATTGTATTAAATTACTTTAAAGATATTCAATATTGACATGCGTTTTCAATTGAAAAATCAATAAGCGGCTTCAGTAATGAAGAGGTAATTAAAATCAAAACAACAATGCTTTATTTAGAAGCTCGTAATATAATAAAAGATATACGAAATATTTGCCCAAATGTCTGAATTAGTGTTAAACCTGTTCACCAAATTATCGGCAAGTTCAACACTCAATATGTTGATGAATCTTAAAACAAAAAAAGTGCCTGCGCACTTTTTATTGTTCTTTTAATACTTCTGAAATATCTTTTTGTTCATCTTTAACAAGTTTTTTAGCTTCAGCTAGTTCAAGACTAAACATTGTGGTTACACCACGATTTTGCATTGTTGCCCCAAAAAGAGCATCAACTCTTGACATTGTACCGTGACGGTGAGTTATAACTAAAAATTGTGTTTTTGCTTTTAATTCTTGTAGATATTCAGCATATCTAACAACATTGGCTTCATCAAGTGCAGCCTCAACTTCGTCAAGAATACACAATGGAAGAGGACGAGCTTTTAGTATACCGAATAGCAATGAAATAGCAATAAGTGATTTTTCACCGCCCGAGAATAATTTAATGTTAGCAATATTTTTCCCTGGAGGCTGAGCTTTAATTTCAATACCTGATTCAAGAATATCATTTGGGTCAGTTCAGTATAATTCAGCTTTTCCGCCACCCATCATTGTTGCAAAAACTTCATTAAATGAAGGATTTACATCATTTACAATATTAACAAGTCTATTAATAATGACTTTATCAATATCGGCAATAGCTTTAACCAAAATTTGTTTAGCTTCACTTGATTCATTGAAATTATGAGTTAATTCGTTAAATCTGGTTTCCTCTTCAACAAGTTTTTCAAGTGATTCAATGTTTACTGAACCAAGTTTGTTAATTTCTTCTCTTAGTTCTCTAACAATTTCTTCAGCTGTTTCGCGAGGTAATTCAAGTTTGTATGAATCGGCAGCTGCATCAAATGTTAGTTTATATTGACTTGCTAAACGTTCTCTTGAGGTTTCAACTTTCATTTGTGAGCGTTCTTTTTCAGTGATTTTGTCAGCAAATGAGCGAATTAAATTATTAAGCGTTGATGAGTAATCATCTTTTGTTAATTGCAATTGGTCAATTTCTGACATCAATTTTTTATAGCTTTGTCTTTTGGCGAATAATGTAGCTTCGATTGTGTCTTTCTTTGTATTTAAAGAAGCAAAATCATTTCTACCTTTTTCGTCTTTTTCAATTTGATTTTGGTCTAATTCTTCAATTTTTGCGTTCAATGAAGCTAATTTAATTTCTAATTGGTCTAGGTCAGATCTTTTTGTGGCACGAGAACTGTCTAGTGCAGAAATTTTGGCTTTTAAATTCGTATCAAATTCATATGCTTGACTTCTTTTATTTTTTGCTTCATTTATTTTTGTTAATAATAATTGAATTTGAGCATTTAGACCTGGAATAATTTTTTCGAATTCTTTGATTTTTTCATCAAAGCCAAGCAAGCTTTCTGATTTATCTTTAGCACCACCAACAATAATACCACCGGCTCTAATTGTATCCCCGTCTAGAGTAACAATCATATAACGACGCTCTAAAATGTTTGAAATTTTATTTGCATTGTCAATGTCACTGGCAACAATAACGTTACCTAGTAAAAATCTTTTAAGAACATCAAATTCGGGTTCAGTATTTACTAAATCTGCTGCAACAGCAACAAAACCAATATGTCCTTGAATACCTAATAAATGGTCATCTCTTACTGATTTAGGTTGTATTGAGGTTAGTGGAATAAATGTAGCTCTACCACCATCGTTTGATTTTAAGAAGTTAACTGCTTTAACAGCTGTTTCTGATTTATCAACAACAAGGTGTTGAGTAGCTGATGATAAAACCGCATCAATAGCACGAATGTATTCAGGTTCAACTTTGATTAAGTCAGCAACAGTGCCTTTTAAAGGTTTTCCAAAGTATGCTTTATTTTCAATGATGGTTTTTGTACCTTTATAAAGCATTGTGTTATTTTCTTTTTGTTGTTTTAAAATGTCTAAGCGTGATTTAACTTTAATTAAGTCAGTTTCTTTTGCCGACTTAGCTGTGTTAAGTTTTAAAATTTCGTTTTCAGTTTCTTTTAAGCCTTGTGCATTTTCATGAATTCTAATTTTTAGCACTTCAATTTGGTTATCTATGTTTTTAATTTCACTTGTATAGGTTGTTGCAAGTTTTTTGAATGCTTTGATTCTTTCTTCTTTGTTGACTTCGATTTCACCTTGCTCAATAAGTTTTTCACGTGCTGTTTCTTGACTTAGAGCAATTTCGATGCTTTTTAATCTTGACTCAACTTCTTTTAATTCATTGTTTAATGACTCAATATCATTTTCCAATTCAATTTTAAATGAATGGTTTTGGCCAATTTTTGAATCTGTTTGTTTGATTCTTTCTTCTAAATCACTTTTGCTTTCAGCGACACCTTCTAGTTCAATATTTAATTTTTCATATATGTCGCCAAATCTCTGAATATTATCAACAAGAAGGCCAACTTCAACATCTCTCAATTCTTCTGATTTTTCAATGTAAATTTTTGCTTTTTCAGCTTGTTTTCTAAGTGGAATAAGTGTTCTTTCAATCTCTTTAATTTTTGCTTCAATAATATCTAAATTAGATTGAGTTTTTTCTAGTTTTGAAATTGCTTCTTTTTTCTTAAACTTGTATTTTGAAACTCCGGCAGCTTCCTCAAAGATGCTCTTTCTTTGCTCAGGTGTTGATTGAGCTATATCTGAAACTGTACCTTGTGAAATAATTGCTAAACTTGATTTACCAATTCCAGATTCCATAGCTATTTCAAGAATATCTTTTTGACGGCACTCTTCACCATTTAAATAATATTTATTAGTTCCGCTGCCTCTTTCCAAAACACGAGATATAGTGAATGTTTCGTGTGGGATTGAATTTTTACCGTCTTTATTGTCAAATGTTAAAGTAACTTCGGCTCTATCCATCGGTTTTGCGGTTTGCGAACCTTGGAATATAACATCGTCCATTTTATCACCACGTAGTTCTTTCGCACTTCTTTCTCCAAGAACTCAACGAATGGCATCATTAATGTTAGATTTACCAGAACCATTTGGTCCAACTATACCAGCAACACCACCGTCAAAAGTCAGTGAAATTGGATCAGCAAATGACTTAAATCCGTGTGCTTGAACTCTAATTAATTTCATGTTCATCCTTTCTATTTGCTGCTAGTTTTGCAAGAGCATCTTTTGCAGCGTTTTCTTCAGCTTCTTGTTTATTTTTGCCTTTTCCCATTCCATAGACATTGCCGGAATGTGTGGCTTTTGATATAAAAGAAGAATTTTGTTGAATTGTTTCATAAATTACAGACATTTTTGAGAATGCTTGCATATATTCTTGAAACGAAGTTTTGGGATCTTTCAATGAGTTGAGATCGATTTTTGTTTTAAAAAGTGTTTCACTTAAAAAAGTTTTAACTTTTTGCAATCCTTGATCCAAGTACAATGCGCCAATAAATGATTCAAAAATATCGGCATTAACTTTTTTTGAATTTATTACTTGCGACGCTGTTTGGCCATCGCCAGTTTTTAGATATTTACTTAAGTTTAATTGCTTTGAAATAGCATACAAATTTTCAGTTGATACTAATTTTGCCCGCATCAGTGTTAATTGACCTGCATCAATATTTTTATTATTCAAGAAGAGATGATTTGAGGTTAAAAATTGCAAAACAGAGTCACCTAAAAATTCTAATCTTTGATAATCAGGTATAAAACTTTTTACTTTGCTAGATTTTACAAAACTAGGGTGAGTAAAAGCTGCATCATAATCAGATATTTTTTTAGGTCTTATTGAGTATTTATTTAAAAATTCAATAAATTGTTCAAAGTATTTTTTATTCATTTTTCTCGTTAAGGGCCAATTTAAATTTGTTTAAAACATCATTTTCAAGACCAAGTTTAATTTGGTTTAGCGCGCCAATATAGGCTTTTTGGTCGCTTCCGCCGTGCGATTTAATTGCCACGCCGTCAACACCAATTACTCAAGCAGCACCAACATTCCGATAATCAAGGGTTTCTGCTACATCTTTAAATGCATTTTTGGCTAAAAGATAACCAATTTTTCTAACAAGTGATTTAGAAATTTTGTTTTTTAACAATTCCTTAAAACTTAAAATTGCTCCCTCTAGACTTTTAAGTACTAAATTGCCGCCATAACCATCTATAACCCCGACATCGCAAATCGAATTTAAAGCTTCTCTTGGTTCAACAAAACCAATGTAATTTAAGTCTTTGGTTGATTTAAGAATTTGGTGAGCAGATCTTATTGTTTCGATACCTTTATTGTCTTCGGTTCCGATGTTTATTAAACTAACTCTTGGATTTTCTATTTTCAACATGATTTTAGCAAAAACATTGGCAATAATTGCTCATTCAACAAGGTATTCTGATCTTGTTTCAATGTTTGCGCCAACATCTAAAAGTAGTCATTTATTGCCGAAAATGGTTGGCATAATTGGCATAAAAGCAGCTCTTGAAGTATTAGGCAAACGTTTTAATTTAAAAGTATTTGCCGCTAAATATAGTCCGCTATTGCCAGAACTCAAAACAGCGTGAGCTTTTTTGTCTTTTACCAAATCAATTGCAATATTCATCGAAGTGGGTTCGTGTAAAGAGCCGCGAATATTTTCAGGATTTAGTGATATTAGATTATTATTAATTATTTCAATATTTTCTGGTTTTTTAACAAATCCAGCAACTTTTGTTTCTAAGATTTCCTTTTCAGGGCCAACTAAAATAATCTTAAAATTTGGATTTTGTTTTGCAAATGAATAAGAGGCTGAAACTGCGGCAAATATACCGTTATCATTGCCATTAATGTCAAATGCTATTGTGAATTTTTTGTCCATTTTATTCAAAACTTATCAAGAAGTGATAGTTTGGTTGGGCCCCATTGACAATTTCAACAGCTACATCGTAACGACTTTCAATAAATGCTTGCAATTCATTTGCATCTTCTTCAGAAATGTCGTTTCCATAGTAAATTGTTACTAGTTCATGGTCGTTAGTAATTGTTTTTTTAACAATTTCTTTAGCTGTTTCAATGTAATTTGGTGTACATGTTGTAATTTTTCCGTTAATTATGCCAATAAATTCGCCTTCATTAATTTTTACATTATCAATTTTGGTGTTTCTTACAGCAGTAGTAACTTCACCGGTTGTAACATTTTTAATTGCATCGTTAAGCAGGTCTAGGTTTTCTTCTGCGCTTGATTCCCCATTGAAGAATATCATTGCGGAAATACCTTGCATTTGAGTTCTTGTTTGAATAATATAAACATTTTTATCATTTATTATCTTAGCTGCTTGTTCGGCTGCTAGAAAAATATTTGAGTTGTTTGGTAAAACAAAAACATTACTTGAGTTTACTGAACTAATGGCATCAACAATATCTTGCGCTGAAGGATTTTGTGTTTGTCCACTTTCGATAATTGCATCGCAACCTAATTCTTTCATTTTGGCAATAATTCCAGACCCTAGGTTGCAAGAAATAATTGCGCATTCTTTTTCAATTTCGTTATTTTCGTTAAGAACAACATTTTTATTTCTTGATTCCTCAGCTTGCAAGCTCATATTTTCAGATTTAATTTTGATAAATTCGCCAAATCTTTGACCAAAGTTCAATAAATTACCTGGTTTTAGTGTGTGACCATGCACTTTAACAATTTCATTGTCTTGAACAACAACTAAACTTGTTGCTTGTTTGTTTAAGGCTTTTTCAAATAAATCTTTTTTGAAATCATTTACTTTTGCTAATTCGATTATAAATTCAGTACAATAGCCAAATTCACCATCATAAACTTCGCTTGTTTGAATAAATGTGTCTGCAGCTGTTTCTTCTTTAATTTCAACTGGCTCACCCTTTACATAAGAGTTCATTCCCAAAATTATTGAGTAAAGACCTTCTCCACCTGAGTCAGTAACTCCAACTTCACGTAAAATCTTTAATTTATTTGGAGTGTTATCGCAAGCTTTACGAGCGAATTTTTCAGCAAGCTCAAAAAATACTTCAAATGTTGTTGAATTATCAACGATTTTTTCAAGCTCTTCAGTAGTTTCTCTAATAACTGTTAGCATTGTTCCTTCAACCGGTTTAAGAACAGAACCATATGCTTTTTCAGTTGCTTTTTTAAATCCATCTAATAAACCTTTGATGTCTACAGACTTTTTGCCTTCGAATGATATTGCAAAACCTTTAAAAATTTGGCTTAAAATAACCCCAGAGTTACCGCGAGCACCAAAAAGCATACTTTTACTAAATTTATTTGCAACTTCAGTTAAATTATCATTATTTCGATCTATTCCTTGAATTGCTGCTTTTACGGTTGAAGACATATTTGTACCTGTATCACCATCAGGGACAGGGAAAACATTTAATGCATCAATTCGATTTTTATTATTCATTAAGTTATTGGCACCGGAAAGACATAAATCATAAAATATCTTCCCATCTATTTGTTTAATCATTATTCAAACCTCCGACTAAAATATTAAGTTTGCCAAGCTTTTGTTTTTGTTTTCTTAAAGCAAACCTAACGATTGTTGTTATTGAGTTAACAATGTTTTTAAGATTACTATTTTTTAAAATTGTTATTGAAGCTGTAAAATCCCACGAGTGAGATGATTCATTTTTGGAAACTATGATGCAATCACCACAGTCGCTATTTTCACAATTATAAGGGCACTGAATACTATAAATTCCGGGCGTGGTCTCTAAAATATCCATGAATATTTTTACCGCTTGTTGTTTTTCCACAACACCTCCTAATAAATAAATATTATAAGTTAGATATTGAAATTATAAATTAAAAATTAGAATAAAATATTAATAATTATGGCAGAGCAAATTTCAAAAGCGATTGTGCTTAAAATCATTGATTCGTCAACAAATGAAAATGATTCATTTGTAGACTTTTTTGGCAAAAAAGGCAAATTTAGACTGCTTGCAAAAGGCATTAATAAAGCTGCTTCAAAAAATAAAGCAAATTTATTAGTTGGCTCTGTTGCTGAAATTGAATATTTTGCTGCTCGTAAATACGGAAGTGTGGGCAGACTTAAAAAAGCAACTACAATTCAAAATATAGATTATTCAAGCTCAGCAAATTTAAATTTTGTAATTCATGCAGTTAAAATTTTAGATTCGATTTTGGGTAAAAGTTTTGATATGTTTGATAAATATTGCCAAACACTTAAATATTTAGGTGAAGGAATAAACAAAAGGCTTTTATTATTTGTGTTAGCTAATAGTTTGTTTAGTTTTGGTATTGGACCAATAATAAATAAATGTGTTGAGTGCAAAAACACTCAAAATCTTGCTGATTTTGAATTTTACAAGGGTGGCTTTTTGTGCAATCTTCATAGCACTAAAACAAGATGAAATAAGGAATTAAAGTCAATTTATTATATGTTTTATGACCTTGAAAAATTTATAAAAATGATTAATGGCGAGATTGTTGATAAATTGATTGCAGAAGTCCTTGACCATTTGCAATCAAATGGAATTTACATATTTTAGTTATTTAAAAATTTTATTTTACATTCATTTTTCAATTGAATTGGTAAATTTTAAAATAAATAATTACATTTAAAAATCTATTAATATTAAACTTAAAATTAATAAATAGTATAATAAACACACATAAAAGAAACATAAGGAGGTAATATTGAAAATAGGTAGCACACAAGTAGCAATTGATGCTATAAAAAAACATAAAAATATAGTAATTTTTCATCATACACGTCCTGATGGGGATTGCCTAGGTTCTCAACACGGATTAGCACAAATGATTAAAGATAATTTTCCTGAAAAAAATGTTTATACAGTTGGTGACAATTTAGACAGTTTTGAATTTATGGACTATCATTTTGATCCAATTGAATCAATTGATTTTACCGATTCTTTAGGAATTATGGTTGATGGGTCAAGTTCAGGTAGAATTGTTCATGGTGATTTATTATTGAGTGATAAATTCAGTGCAAAATTAAGAATTGATCACCACCCAAATGGAAGCGACATTGAATATGATCACTTGTTTGTTGATGCAGATTATGTTGCAGCAGCTGAACAAGTAGCGCATATTGCTTTTGATGCAAAATGAAAACTTTCGCCAAAAGCGGCTATGCATACATTTTTAGGCATAATTACTGATAGTGGTAGATTTTTATACCCTGACACATCGCCTAGAACTCATAAATTGGTTGCATTTTTAGAAGAAGAAGGCAAATTTGATCCAAGTGTAATTCATAGAGAACTTGGAAAAAGAACTCTAAAAGACATTAAATATGTTGGCCACATTCTTTCGAATTTTAAAAAAGAGGGTAGAGTTCTTTATTTTATTGCTACAAAAGAAGTGCAAGAAGAGTTTGGTTTTAACGAATTAACTGCAGCAATGTTTGTAAACGAACTTGCTAATATTGAAAACAATTCTTGTTGAGTATTTTTTATTGAGCAAGGAGATGGAAAAATTCGTTGTAGACTACGTTCTAATGGGCCACTTGTTAACGAAGTTGCAAATATATACAATGGTGGCGGCCATGCTAATGCATCGGGCTGCGAATTGCATTCAAAAGAACAAATTCCATCAATTTTGGAACAATTAAATAAAGCAATTGAAAAATGGGAGGAAAAATAATATGAAAATGCAAGACACTGGAACTTGAAAAGACGCTGCAAATAAACTTGAACAATACGACTCAATAGTTATTTTTCATCATATTCGTCCTGATGGGGATTGCTTGGGTAGTCAATTTGGTTTAAGAGAGTTGCTTAGATTGAATTATCCAAACAAAAAAGTTTATGCAATCGGTGACAATAATGGCTTATTTTCTCACTTTTTAGATTTCGATTTTGACCCAATTCCAAGTGATGAAATACTAAAAAAATCATTAGGAGTTGTTGTTGATGCCAATCAAAAAGAAAGAATTTTTAATAGAGAAGTACTGGATAAAAACTTATTTGCAGAAACGCTAAGAATCGACCATCATCCAAATGAGGATGATCTTGACAAATGTACTGTTTGACTTGAAGAAAATAGAATCGCTGCGGCTGAAATGGTAACTGAGTTAGCTTACCAAATGAATTGAAAAATCAATGAAAAAGCAGCAAACTTCATGTTTTTAGGCATGGTAACAGACTCAGGAAGATTTCAATATTCAGATACATCTTCAAGAACACATGAGTTAGCAGCATTTCTATATAAAAACAATTTAAACCCTGAAAAAATTTATTTAGGACTGGCCCAAACAAGCTTAGAAGACCTAAAAGTTCAGTCAACTTTAATGAATTCATTGAAAACAAAAGGCAAAGTTGCATACATTCAAGTTGATTACAAAACTACAGTTGCATTAGGCAAAAAACCTGGTGATATGGCGCGCCCTAATTTAATTGGGAATATTAAAGGATATCCATTCTGAGTATCATTTAATGAAGAAGAGGACGGGCGTATTCGTGTTGAATATCGTTCAAATGGTCCAATCGTACGTAATGTTGCAATAAAATGAGGCGGTGGCGGTCATGACCGCGCATCTGGGTCGATGCTTAGCACATTTGATGATGTTGAAAAAGTTATTGATGATTGCAATGTAGAAGTTGAACGCTGAGAAGCGGAGAATGCTAAATAAGGAGTAATAATGGCTAAATTTAATCGTATTTTTATGATCGTTACAGATGGTTTAGGTATAGGACCTGACCGCGATCAAACTTCATTTGGAGACAAAGGAGCAAACACAATTTTATCTGCTTCAAAAAGCTCTATGTTTTTCCTAGATAATTGAAAAAAACTTGGTATTGGTAATATAACTACTCTTGATGGTAATTACCATGTATCAAAACCAATGGCTTATATGGCTAGAGTGCAAGAAGTTTCAAATGCTAAAGATACACTTGCAGGCCACTGAGAAATGATGGGGATAAAAACACTAGTTCCATTCCCTACATTTACTGAAAATGGCTTTCCACAAGACTTACTAGATGAACTTTCAAAAGCTTTTGATGGCCGTAAAATTGTATGTAACAAAAGCGGTTCAGGTACTGATATAATTGACGAATACGCCCAAGAACAAAAAGAAACTGGCGCAATTATTGTTTATACTTCGATGGACTCAGTGTTGCAAATTGCTGCTCACGAGGAATGAATAGGTTTAGAAAATTTATACCGTTATGGTAAAGCAGCAAGACAAATTTGTTCATCAAAACCAGAATGAAATGTTGGTAGAATTATTGTTAGACCATTTATCACTAATGAAAATGGCAAATACAAAAGAACATTCAATAGACATGACTATGCAAACCAACCTCGTGAAATGATTTTAAACGATCTTCAAAAAGCCGGTGTTGAAGTTGTAGCAGTTGGTAAAATTAATGATATTTTTGTTGGTCAAGGTGTTTCAAGAGCTATTCACTCAGATGGTGATGCTCACGCAATGGATATTACAATTGAAGAAGCTAAAAAAGAAGGTTCAAACAAATTTATTTTTACAAACTTAGTTCAATTTGACTCACACTATGGACATAGACGTGATGTTGATGGTTATGCTTCAAATATTGCTTTATTAGACAGTAAAATTGGGGTATTAATCAATGCAATGAAAGAAGATGATTTATTAATTATGACTTCTGACCACGGTAATGACCCATTGTATCCAGGATTTAACCACACAAGAGAATTATTACCTTTAACAGTCTTCTCTAAATCATTTAAAAATCCAAAAGTTCTTAAAGATGTAGAAGGTTTAGGGACTTCTGGAAACATTGTTGCAAGAAACTGAGGTGTTGCAACAGTGGCAGAAACTGGTGATGACATTTTTGATCAATTAGTTTAAAAGATAAGCAACAACTTGTTGCTTTTTTTGTTTTCGTTGTAAAATTGTTTGCATTAGGAGACATTATGAACAAAAAAATTTATTTAGCTGGTGGATGCTTTTGAGGAGTTGAGGCATATTTTTCAAGACTTAAAGGTGTTGTAAATGCAATAAGTGGTTATGCAAATGGTATTGATACAAATGCAACATATAAAAATTTAAAAAATACAATGCATGCTGAAACTGTTGAGGTTGAATATAACCCAAGTGTTATTAGTTTAAAAGAATTGGTGATTCACTTATTTCGTTTAATTGAACCCGATTCTTACAACAAACAAGGTAACGACATTGGCCCTCAATACAGAACAGGGGTTTATTTTAATGAAGAATCAGATTTTAACCAAATCAATTCAATTTTCAATATATTAAGAAAAAAATATAAAAATTTTTATGTTGAACTTGAGCCACTTCGTCACTTTATTCATGCCGAAGAATATCATCAAGACTACTTAGATAAAAACCCTAATGGTTATTGCCATGTTAATTTAAATGTTGATCTTAATTTAAGTGATGAAGAACGTGCGATTATTGAAAAATCAATTGAAAATGATTAATCAAAATCGGTTTAAAATATAAAAAACGATGCAAGTTTTTATGCATCGTTTTTTCTTAAATTTTGTTTAATAAAATTGGCTTTATATTGTTCAAATGCTTCTAAAGAACCATATTTGCGTTTATTATATTTGTCAAAAATAGGTATTGGTAAAAATACTAAAAAGTGAAAAATTATTAAAACTGCGACAAGCATTGAGCGACTTATTGCTAGTGAGATGAAAAAGTTTTGTGCTTGTTCATAAGATACATTTTTTTCAATGGCGTATTGCTTAACATCAAAAACAAAAATTAAAGCAAAGTCTAATATGGGAACTAAAATTTGTGCTAGCATAGCTAAACTAACAAAAATTATTGTCGAATACGCGAAAAATTTGAATGATTTTTTAGGGTCAGAAATAGGAACTTTTTTAGTTTTTCTATTTCTTAGTGCACCAATAATTGCCAAAGCAATAAAAACGAATGTAAAAACAGTTATTCAGTTAGCAATTAAATCAGTAAACGAATAAAGACTCGCCATATCTATTCCGTATTTTAGGTAAAAGTCGTTAGTTGGTAGATATAATTTTGCTCCAATTATTGTAAAAATTATGTTAGCACTCAAGCCAATAATTAGTGAGTATACAACACCGATAACTGGGCGATTTGGATTTAATTTCTTTATTGTTAATCTTCAAAATGGTAATTCACCTTCTACTAATAAAGATTCAATGTATCTTGGCATTCACATTGAAAACCATTGATTACACCAATTACCCCAATTGCAATTGCGATGTTTATTAAACCAAAAATAATTCGTCCAGCCTTATTACCCATAATATTTTCAATAAATTGGCGCATTTGCGAAAAAGAGCCACCATTTATTGACATTGATATAGCTATCATCAAATAAATAACTGTTATTATTATTAACCCTAATGACAACGCTAAACTAGTTTTTTTAGGATTTTTCATTTCACTTTGCATGCCAGCGGCAATATAAAATCCATCATAAGCAAAAAATATTGCACCGATTGATAAGAAAATACCAATGAATCCGCCAAAACCACCATAATGAATTATGCTTGAACCTGTTTTTATATTGTAATTTTTTTCAAATTCAAGAATTTTAACAGAATCTGTTCCACCTTTACCAGTTATTGCTAAAACAATCCCAATTATAATAATGAATACTAAGGGTAAAAATTTAATACATAAAACAATAATATTGTGAATATTGCCAATTTTCGAAATTAATGTAGGTATTGTTAAAAAATACAAGCCAATAAATGTTGTGATTGCCAATCAAATTAATCAATCATTACTTGTTCCAAATGTTAAAGCCTCTTTGTTAGCTAAAGCACCAAGACCATCTTGCAGAACCATTATTGTGTATACTGGCATATAAAAAAAGGTAAGTGGCAATGTTAAATAAACCATAAAATTTTTAGAAGCTTGATGAACTCAACGCGAGTTAAAAATTCTATTTCAACCAATTAATGATAAATTATCATTTTTAACTCCGGCCACTTCTATTATTGCCATTGCCATTGAAATTACAGAAAAAGACGCAATTATTCAGCAAATAATTGCTAAAACTAAATTACCTCTTGAATTATTTAAAACTTCTTCGGATTTAAAGAATATACCTGCCCCAATTGAGCTTCCCATAACAATAAGCATTGCAGAGAAAAAACCCATTTTCTTATTTTTTGGTGCATTTTTGAAATTAGATTGGCTATTTTGCTCTGTCATAATACCCCTTTATTATTAGAAAGAATTATAACATATTTATATTTTTAATTTGTTGCACATTATTTTACCAATTTCAGTATTTTTTAATTCATTTAGGTAAAAATAATAAAAAATTAATATTCTTATTATAGAGTATAATATAAATATTGTTATTGGAGGTATTATGTTCAATAAAATTAAAGGCACAAGAGACTTAAATCCAATTGAAATGAATGTTCATGAATTCATTCGAGATGTATTTTGCAAAATAGTTAAAAGTTATAATTTCAGTTTAATTGATACACCAATTATTGAACACTCGCAGCTTTATAAACGTTCAGTTGCAGGCAGTGATATTGTTAAAAAAGAAATGTATGAATTTGTTGATAAAGGAAACCGTGAAGTTGCACTAAGACCAGAAGGAACTGCTGGTTTTGTGCGTGCATTGGTTGAAAATAAATGATATTCAACGCTAAAAACTCCTAAATTTGCGTATTTTGGTCAAATGTTTAGATATGAGCAACCACAAAAAGGGCGCCAAAGACAATTTTATCAAGCAGGTGTTGAATCTGTTTGTCCTTCAAATCCCTTTAGTGATGCTGAATTAATAGCAATGGGTTCAACCATTTTGGATATTTTAGGCATTAAATATCAACTAAGAATTAATTTTATTGGTAGTGAAAAAACAAGAGAAATATACCAAAAAGAACTTAAAAAATACCTAGAAAACTATAAAGATCAATTAAGCACAGATTCACAAAATAGATTAGACAATAATGTTTTGCGAATTCTTGATGATAAAGTAGACTCGCAAAAAGATTTTGTTAAAAAAGCACCTAAGATTAATACTTTTTTAAGTAAGGAAGAATTAGACGAATTCAATTCATTATTGAATATATTGGACAATTGTTATATAAACTACAAAGTCGATTACTCACTTGTTAGAGGTCTTGATTATTATGATGGTACAGTATTTGAATTTGTGTCTACATCAAGTAAAAGTGGCTCTCAATCAACATTGATTGGTGGTGGTAGATATTCAAAACTTATTAGCGAACTAGGTGGCCCTCAATTAGCATCAAGTGGCTGAGGATTTGGGGTTGATAGAACTTTAGAACTTATGCTCGATGAAGAGCTTGATGTTTCAAATGATGATGTTGAAGTTGTTGATATATTAGTTGCTTCAACAAGCGAAGAACAAAGTATTCCATTATTTGCGATGTCAAATGAACTTAGAGCTTATGGTGTGAAAATCGAGTTTTTAAAGGACGTTACAAAAAGTAAAAAAATTTTCGATAAAGCTAAACGTCTAAATGCGAAATTTGTAATTTTTGATGATAATGTGAATGGTAATGATTTAGTGCTTGCTAAATGTCTTGAAAACAACGAAAAAATATACTTTTCGCACACTGAAGAAGGATTTATGGATTTAATGCACTTTTTAGATGCAAATGAATTACAAGCCATTGAAGATATAGATTTAAACTTCGAATAAATATGCTTGACTGGCATATTTTTTATTCAAAAGAAAATTTTTGTATATAATTAAAACGTTATGTTTAAAAATTATTGTCAACGCGCAATGAAATCTTATAACATCATTAATAAGATGATGGTTATTTCATAATAACGCGCCACTATTTTTAAATATATAAAAGGTGGCGACAAAGCCTACCAATTTTGTAATAATGGATAAAGTAGGTTTTGGAAAAATCTACTTTTTTACATAACTAACAATATTAACTTAAATTAACTTAAGGAGAGATGATGAAAAGAAAATTATTAATACTAGCTCCCATACTCGCAACTTCAACAGTTGCGCTAGCTGCATCATGTACTAATAAAAACACCCAAACTGACAAAGAACTTGCTGAATTAAAATTAAGAATTTCACGTTTAAACTCAGATTATGCAACAGAAAAATCAGAACTTCAAAAACAACTTGAGGCACTAAAAGCAAAACTAAGTGTAGAAATTTCTGATAAAGATCAAAAAGACTCAACAATAGCCGATTTACAAAGACAATTAGAAGAATTGCAAAAGCAAGTAGAAGCTGCGGAAGGCAAAAAAGTTAAAAAGAATAATATATCTGCCAGAACTTTATATGGTGAATTAGTTAAATTTTTAGCAGAAGATTTCCCAAAAGCAATGCAAGATCAGAATCCTGAAGCATTCAATTCAAACAAAGATTTATTTAACAAAATATCTGAAAGTGTTAAATCATCAGCAGAAGAGTTCAAAACTACACCCGAAGACTTTAAACATCTTTTTACTTGACAAAGTGCTATATTCTATAACTTAAATAGAGCACAATTAGTAGCTAAATTCATTGATGATCCTTCAAATCCCGTAACTGTTTTAACTCCAAAAAGTGAATTGATGGATGAATTATTCAATTGAAGAATTAAAGATCTAGATAGAATTATTCAAGAGTTGTCTTATGATTCGTATACACATGCCAATAAAGTTGAATTAATTGCACAAGTTAAAGATGCTAAGGAGAAATACCAAAAAGCAAAAGATGAATCATCACTTTTTGCGCACCAAATTGCTAAATGATTTGAACTTGAAAGAGAAAGCAGTGATGAAACTAAAGGGCCAATTAGAGATATAGTAAACTTTGCTTCTCCTCAATACAGAGAGTTACTTCCTAAATTCAATCTTCCGGCATTTAAAATCTCTCTATTTCCTGTTTATCGTCAAATCGTAGATGATGAATTTAAAGCAGAAGTTAAAAAAGAATTGTTAGAAATTAATGCTTCATACGATAAATGACTTAAAAATGACGGTGTTGGATATATTTATTCTATTCGTTTCAATGATTTATATCAAAGGGCAAAAGTTGTAGCCGACACTATTAGAACAATTGCGACAGACCCAGCAAATATAAATTACTATAATGAATTTGAAACTTGAAATGATCTTAAAAAATTTGTTGATGAAGCAAAATTAACTTTGTTTGAAACATTTAGTGTTGATTACAAAAATGAGAAAGACAAAATTGATAAAATTGTTGATTCTGAGATGGATCGCAATAAAGCTGGGTCATTTGCTTCTGAATTTTACAAAAATTATTCAAATAAAAACAATGATGAAACAAACGGTATATATGATTATTTATGAAAAGATTTTTATATTAAATACAATAAATTAATCGAAAATATTAATAAAATGCCTAAATCAACATTTACTAATTCTTATGCAAGATATGCTCAGTATTTAACGCTAAAAAAACAATTTGGATTATCAATTAATTTAATTAACTTATATGCTAATCTTGGCGAAAATATAGATGATTCATCATTAAAAGAATTATTGAAATGAGATAATAGCGAAAAATTTGATAAGCTAATCGAAAGTGAGAAAGAAACAAATGCCAAAGCTAAAAAGTTTATTAGTGATATTACTGAAGGTTTAATTTTCAATCCGCTTGATGAAAATGTAAATAAAGAAAAAGTAAAAACTTTATTTACTAAGGTTTTAGCATTTAAGACAAAATTAGAAAAAGAATTGAGTCCGGAAGGTGATTGAATTCAATATTTTGCAGAAAATGATGATATAAAAAATCAATTGCTGGCTAAATTTAATGAATTCTTCAAATTAGTTAATGACGCAAATAATAAAGAAACTATCGACAGTTCTGAAGTTAAAAAAATAAATGAATTAGCCAAAAAAATATGAAATGAAATGGTTGTTGGTACCGCTTCTAATACCGATAATGAAACACAATCAATATTTGGTAAATTTAATAAAACCCTGATTAAAGAAGGATATTCTGTTCAAGCCGATGATAGTGATTACAAGGGATTTATAAGTATATTTGAAGAAATACTTACCACTTTAAATAATATACTTTCTAAATTGAGTGAAAATCATAATGCAACAATAGAAAAATTACTTAAAAATATAGATACCGTCACAGAATATGGTAAACCATGATTTTGATTGTCTCTTCCGGATGGAGTGCGTTCTAAATTCCAAGAAGAACTGAAACAATCATTAGCTAAGGTATCTGAAATCACCAAAAACAACCCTCATGATAATGAATCATTGAAGATTGAGATCAATAATGTTTTAGACAAAATTGGATCTGCAACTGATGGCGCCCCACAAAAGGGTTTACTAACTATCATATTTGATGATTTAAACAGTTGAGAGTCTAATATTCAAAATATTGAAAATAGAAAAAAAAGAGCAATAAAAACTGCTAAATACATACCAGGTCAAGAGGTTTTTGTTTTACTAAGATACTGAAAAAATAATAACTTTACCAAAACAACATCAAATTTACCTGATAAAAATACTCACCCGGATAAAGTTTTATCATTATTCTTAAATAAATTATTTAATGATTTTTCAAATAATTCTAAATACAAATTAATAACATCAATAAAAGGGGATGAAGACTATTTTGATACTGAATATTTTAACAAAGACCCTAGAACACCATTGATTGTGTATAATGAATTCAAAGATCTTGAGACAAAATACGCAGAAGACCTACTTAAATTTATAAATTCTGATTCTCAAGATAAATTGTCTGCTAAAAAATCTTTAGTTGAGTCAAGAGAAAAATACTACAACTATATAAATTCATTTAAGGAGAAAAAAATATTTCCTGATACTTGAGTTAGATTTAGTGGGGATAAATATAACAATTCAAATGAGCAAGATGAACGTTTTGTCTCATCTACCCTTCTAGGTCTTGCAGCAGACGCTTATGCTCTATCTGACATGATAGATAATTTTGCAAACAAAAAATTCAACGAAGAATAATACATGTTTGTCAAACATTGATAGTGCATTTGCACTATTTTTGTTCAATACGTGTATATTAATATTAAATTTAAGTATTTAGAGTAAAATATACATATTAATTTATATATTCAATATAAAGAGGTTTATATGGCAAATAAAAATCAACCTAAAAAGAAATTAAATTGAAGAACATTAGTTTGGCCAAAATATTTAATATCATTTGGAATTATTGCAGGAGCAGTAGCTGCTACACTTGGTATTTTTAAATATAATTCAAAAAATCCTAAGTTAGCAAAAAATGAAAGCGCCAAAAATTTAAAAAACGAATTTTTAGATCCAAATGCTATACCGGTATTAACTTTTGTTGATGCAAGTAAAGAAAAAAATATTGCTACATTTAATCCAAATGATGGAGTATTGGGTTCAGTAACATACAAAGGTAAAACTCTAGACTACAATTCGTTTTTGAATGAATATTACGAAGAACATCGTTCACTACCATTTTTAAACATTAGATACGGAATGTTTGATTTTTATAATGAATATCTTGAAGCGGTTACCGCAAAAGACTTTTTTGTCTTTACTGATTGATTTATGAAAAATGTTTCTTGAGGGCCTGAAATTATTACACTTAAAGAATTCTCAATTGTAAAAGGGGTTGAATTAAGAGGTAACAACCTTACACTTGGTTCACACTCAAATATTGATAAAGAGCAAACTACAATTAAATTCTTCCCCGATGCCTTCTTTGGTTCAATTCCAATGCACTCAACATTAAGCGGACAAGGTAATGCACCCGACTCACTTCTATATAAAATCAATAAAAAGCTTTTAACAATTGATGAGTTAAAAGGATTTTTATCTAAAACCGTTTTATTCAATTCACAAGCAAACATCACAAGTGACACTTTATTAAATCATTCATTTAGAACCCTTTTAGATAACCGCTCATTAATCAATAAAAAAATATTTGCCGTAAAATCAAAGACAAAACAAAATTTTGCTAATTATGCATTTAGTAACGTTGAAAAAAGTAGACTAAATATTAATTCAGATTATCAAACTTTAATTTTTGCTAAAGATATTGAAGAAGCAAAAACAAAATTCGCCAAACATCACTCATTTTACTCAAACAAAGACAAATATAAATCACTAACTAATATTGATGATTATATTTTTGAAGAAAAAACAATAATTGATTCTAGTTTTATAAACAACACACACAATGGTCAAAAAGAAAAATATTTAAATCTTACATTCAATGACGCAACTAATTTCGTTCTTTTTGATGCTATTGATAATGTTGAATACCAAAACTCTAAAGGCGACTTCGAACTACATAACAATGTTCAAAGTCTTGATTTTGCCCTTGAACAAGCAAAAATTGAATTCAACAATTTATTTACCGACATTGAATCACTTTATGAAAAATGAATATCAAAAAATATTCTATTTTCAAAAGATTCATTTGCTAAATTCAATAAGTTTGCTGAAACTACTGAAAAGATTGACGAACTATCTAAACAAATAATTGAATTCAATAAAATAATTTCAAACACAAACAAACAGTACAATGAAATAATTACAAAACTTAATGAAGATCAAGAAAAATCAAAACAAAAAGTTACTGAATTAAAAACACAGCTTGCAGAAGTACAACAAAAAATTCAACAAAAACAAAACGAACTAAATGAAACAAACAAAGATTCTATTTCTTTTGAATTATTTAAATTAGAAAAAGAAAAAAACGATATTGAGTTGCAACTTTTTGAATACGAAAATGCTGTTAAAACCGCCCAAAGATTAATTAATGAAAATAAAGCCAAAATCATTAGTGAAGAACAAATCAAAGACGCTAGAGAAAAACTTGCACAAGCAGTTAATGAAAAATCAAAACTAGAAAAATCAATAAACAAAGACCAAATAACTTCTTTATTACGCTCAGTGGGCATCAACAAAGAATTTATTGATGATGTTATTAAGTTGCATTTATTACATAATTTATTCAATAATAGCGAATACAAAAACTTTAAAACAGATTTTGATTCTTTAGACTCAAAAGCCAAATATATAAGAGAAGTTAGAAACTTTGTTGATATTCAAAGATCTTACTACAATTTATATAACCGTCATTTATCTGGAGAAACATTCGCAAAATTAAATCTACAAAAAAGCGAGTTTAATTTATATGGCTTTGATGTTGCATATTTACCAACACAACTTATTGCACTTGATGAACTAACTAGTCTGTCGCTTAAAACTCAAATCAATTGAAGAGAATATGCAAATCTAGATGGATTTATTCGCTCAAATGTTGATGATAAGGTAAAACCAAACAAATTTTTTGCATATATAAATCAAATGAGCTCAAGCACAGCTCAAAAAGCAGAATTAGAGGCAGAATCTAAAAAAGTTGAAGAAAAATTCAACAATTTAAATTCCTCATTTGTTAATGATGCAAATATTAAGCCATTGCATGATTCAATAGGCAATAAACTATCAAATTCAAACATTCAGAAACTACGTTCAGAATATCAAGAATTATTAAAAGAGTTAGATAAGGTTGTTGAAAAACACAAAATAAATGCTAATGTATTAGTCAAAAGTGGTACTTTAAAAGCTTTTGCAAGTGCTCAAGCAGAGGATAAAAAATACATTTATAGAGATCAACTTCTTAATCTAATTAAAAATAATAACCATCTAAAATCTAATGAAGCATCATTTACAAAAGTGATGGATAATATTGAAAAAATATTCGAAATATCCCAAAAAGAATTCAATGAATTTAAGTATAGAGTTGCCAAAATAATTGAAAATATGTTGAAAATATCACAAGCAATTTCAAATGAGTACAATGATTCTCTAAACTCTGATATAAATGAATACTTAAAACAAAAAGACCAATTATTCAATAAAAAAATGTCTGAATTAATTAATAATATTCAATCTTCAGATATTACAGACGCAAAATACACTAGCGACTTACAAGCTATATTTGAACTTTCATCTCGTCGGGTTGTTGAATTCAAACAATCAAATCTTTTGAATAAAGATCAATTAAGTGAATTAGCATCTAAGTTTGCTGACTCAATAAAATTTGTTAAAGATTTGATTGAAAAATATCCAATTGAATTTATGTCAGAGTATGCAACAAGTTACTTTAATGTCATTAAAAACCCAATTTATAGAGAAGTGGATACTAATGGTAAAACTGATAACCAAGACCTTAAATTTATTGGAACATTATTCAATCCATTGCTAACTTACATTGAAAAAATCAACAAATTTAATGAAGATTATTCTAATTTGTATAAACAAAAAGCAGAACAAATTAAAGCACAAATTGATTCTGCGAGTGACCAATCTACAAAAGATTTATTGCAAAAAGAATACGATTTTGCAATAAACAATTCAAAATATTATGCAGAAATTGCTAAAACTAACAATGAATTTAATCAAGATTTAGACAATATTAGAAAAATTACAGAGCTTAAAGATGCATTTAATAGAGATGATGTTCCTGTATTAAAATATCGTCCAAGTATTTTAAGTGAAGATTTGCAAAAAAAACATGCTTCAAATATTGCTACATATAATGCTGCACTAGACCACTATTTTGAAAATTCCAAACGTTTTGAAACTGGATTAAATTCTTTGAAAAATGAAGTAATTAAGCAAACTAATATAGTAAATAATAGTTCAGATAAATTTATTTCAATTGACAAAGAATTTAATTCATCATTTGAAAACGCAATAAAACATGCACAAAATATCGCGAAATATCAAGCAATTAAATCAATGGCATTTGCCAATATCAATGCAAAACCAATTGATTTAGTAAACACATCATTAATTACAGCAAAAAGCAAAATTGAACTTATTGACAAACTGACTTCACTTGGAATTATCAATAAGGAAACAAGCGCAAACCTTGCTGAGTTCTCAAAAAACAATATTTTCGAGGTTTCTTTAACTTCTGTAGAGAAAAATGGTACTAATTTATCATTTGTTTTAAGTCAAAATTCAAATGATAATCAAAATGAAATTGATAAACTATTGACAACAAAACTTGCAAAATTCACTATTGATGCTAAATTAGACACAAAACAACACCCACATACATTACGTCAATTTAAAGATATGCTTTCAGCTGCGGGTTATACAACCGTTATTCAACCTTCAAATATCAAAGAAGAAGGAACAAGAATTGTCACAAATGAAAAAGGTGAACAAAAGACAATTTCTACATACAGTTTATTCACCGAAGCATACGATGGATTTACCGATGAATTACTTGCTTCTGTTCCTTATGCTGGCGAATGATTAGAAGGTGAACACATTGTTAAAAAAATTAATGATAACGGGGAAATTGAATTTTCAATTGAAAACGGAAAATATCTAGGGTTTAGACCTGATTCGCGGATTGGTTTATGATCATTAATCGCAATGAATAATCCAAATTACAAAGGCTTGTCAATCGACTTTTTAAAATTCGTTGCTGCCCATGAATATGGACACCATATGACACTTAATTCAGCTCAAGATTTAGGTGATAAAGCTCAAAAACCATTATTTGGTTCTGCACTTGTTCCGGGTACAACTCCAAATGTTAACAACTATTATTCAAGAGAAGTTATTGGATTATATTTAAAAGCCAGAACACACTTAGAATTAAACTCTTCTCCGTTATTAAACCAACCTAATGTTGTTTCAGAAAACAATGAAGGTGAATATTTATTATTCAATCAACCTAAAAAAGTTGATGGAAAAGTAGTTATAAACGAGAATACCGTTGAAAATTCTACTGATGTTTGAGGTCACAAAGTTGGTGAAGAAGACTTAAAAGCAGCAATGGAAAATGCAAAACGTAGATTCTTACAAACGTATGAAGGTCTACAAAAAGCAACCGAAGCAAGACGAAAAGAAAATGGCATTGATTCAGAACAAGACAAAAAATGACTTGAAATTTTTGACTTGTGGCTAATGAACACTCTTGACCAAAACTCAGGTACTCTAAACCCAACTAAGTATTCAGATGAAAAACACCCTGTAAAATACATGGTTAAAGATGAACAAGGTAATTGATCATTTAAAAAAGCTTCATTAATAATGCTTAAAAATGTTGTTAAAGATGGGCAAGGCAACTTTATTCAGTTTGAAGAAAACGGTGAAAATATTACACCTAAAATTGTTGAAGGTGTTAAAGACGAATCGGGCAAATACACAAAAATTACTAAGGTTCTTGTTTACAACAAAGACGGCTCGCCAATTATTAATGTTCCTTTAAATGTCGATTTTACAGATAAAGACAGTGGTTTTTACCAAATTGATTCAGAAGGTAATAATGTCAATATTGAGTTCATAAATGAACGAATTAGACAAGCTGCTAACACAATTAGTGCTTTAATTGTTAAAGATTACAGCATAAATGGTTGAGATTTTGCTACAACAGATACTTCAACTAACTCAAAAACATATGTTTCGTATCCTACATATGCAGAATTATTTAATAATGCAGACAAAAATTACAATCAAACAATGCTTAAACCATATCTTGACTATATCAAATCAAGAAATGTTGCAACAGCAGAATTAAACGATGGAACTGAATTTGCAAAATACTATGATAATGCAGGAAAAGTGGTTTATGATGCAACAAGCGATGATGAAAAACTAAAAGACCCTAAATATCAAACAATTAAACAAGAAAACTACTACTTAAATCCATTTAAAAGCAAAGGCAAAGACAAAACAGACTTTAGAGATTTTATAACTCAATTATACCTTGCGGAAGGTGGTAACTATCCAGCTGCAACAGCGGGTGCAAAACAATCATTATGATTGTCAGCAACTGAACAATACTTGCCTAACATAATGCACAAAGAAGCATTTAGAAATTCATTCTTATACCATTCATTCTCAGAAAGCACTTTAAAACAATTGCACCAGTTGCCAATTCAAAATTGATACAATCCATATACCAAACAAATTGTTGGTCACAAACTTGACTCACACACATACTTGATGGTTAATGCAAATGGTGATGTAATTAGTCCAAACCCTCGTTCAGCAGATTATCCTGCTTTTTGAGAAATGACCGGTATAAAAATCAATAATAATTTGCTTGTAAAAACTGTTGAGGATTCCCTATTTAATAGTTTTTATATAACAAGAGATCAAAAAAGATTGTTTGGCTCAGAAATAATTTTTAAAACATATGATGAGTTTGTTAAGTTTGCAAGTGTTGATACAACAAAAGCACAACTTGACCCAGTTAAGCGCGTAGTTAATTGAGATCTTGATTATGTTGAATCAAAATTTGATATTGACAGATTTGCAAGAAATCTTGAAAGTACTCTTCTAAATTCAATTGTTAGTGCAAAAGAAAAAGAAAGATTAAGTGCACTTGTTAAATCAAAAGACAAACAACAATTAGCAAACGAAATTATGCTAAGATTCACTAAATCTAAACTTGCATTCTTTGTAAAAGATTTATCACTAGGTGAAATTAAAGAAAAAATTACCCAAAACCCTTTAAATGTATATAGATACGGTTGAATATTCGATAAAGAATTAGGTTATGGATTATACAAATCGGATGATGTTGTAGCCCAAGCAGATGAATCAAAATTAGATCGCAAAAATTGAGAAATAAGTGTTAAAGAACTTTTTGATACTTATGACAAATTTGCACAAGAAAATAGTGTAAAACTAAATCAATTTACTTTATACGACCATTTAATTCTTGACAATAAAACTCAAATGTATTCAACTCAAGTTCATTACAGTTTCCAACAAGACAAATGAGGCTTGGTTGACTTATTACTTGCTTTTGTTAAGGCATTCACTAAAAAAACTCGTCCAACAAGCGATGTTGAACAATACTTTAAAACAAAAACTGAGCGTAAATTTAATGAATTCTTCTCAGATTATACTTATTCATTTGCGGAAGTTATTAACCGTGATAACTTGCAAATAACTTATTCACCAGCAAACACTGAATTCGCTAACTTGCCATCATTTATAACTAATGTAAATGAAGCAAACACAGGTCTTGAATATGTTATTGATGGAAAAGCTACTGAAAAATGAAGCTCAGCGCAAATTAATTTTGGCGGTGATTCAAGATTTTCAGTGCGTCAAAGTGTAATGAATTCACAAAATAGATTGAATAATGAAACAAGATTGCGGGCACAAAAATTAGGAACTGAATTCAAGCCAGAATCATTTATTACTCGTGATGCTTTCTCAGATGATCAAAACAAAAATTCAAACTACTTTGGCAAATTTAAGTCAATCAATAATGGTTGATTTAAAGACCGTTGATATAGAGATATGCTAAACTTTAGACTTTACGATGACAGCGGAAATCCAATTGAAGACGACACAATTCGTATTCAAGATTTAGAAGGAAATAAAGTAACAAATCGACCTCAAGCATACTGACAATATTACATTCAATCACAAGGTGTTGGTAAACGTAATTTATCTAATATTTGAAGAAACGCTCAAAAAGATGCGGTTGCTTTATTTGGTTATTTAAATAATGAAGATGCTCAAAAAGTTAACTATTTAGTGTTCGAAGATCTTGAAACTAAAGAAATTAAAACACTAAAAATTAACAAAAATTACACATCGAATATGTTCTATTACAAAACACAACATATTCACAATGAAGAAAAACCAGAATCACGCCACTACTTAAAAGATGAAAAATACAGTTACACCGATTCAAATGGTGAACACAAGGGAACAGGATTTACTGCTTGAGTTTCTGATTATGCAATTATGTCAAACTATGCAGACAAATTATTAACCCCAAATCACGAATACAAAATTTACTTTGCAGCAGATGAAAAAGGAACAAAAACACTTAATGTAGATCTAGGTTCATTTGAAAGTGTTTCAGAAAATGGAAAAACATTCTCACAAGCACCAACAGCAGTATACATTAAGGAAATTAACGGCGAAAAAGTGCCAGTTATGAGAGTTGGTGTTCAATTTAACGGATCAAAACAATAGGAGGAATTATGAGCTTTAAAAAATATCTTAAATTATCATTATTTACATCAATTTTAAGCGCCCCTCTTATTGCCGCTTCATGTTCAAATAAAGCCAAAAAAGATTATGACTTAGGTCTTTCTGCTGACCCGATTAACTCGCTAAATTACATTAAATATCCTTCTGTTAACAAATTATTGCCATCACTAGTAGAATCTCCATTAAAATCAGGGCCAAATGAAACAATTAAAAGAATTGCTAATGTGCCTAAAATTCACATGGGCTTGTATCAAACCGATGAAGAAGGAAATCTTGATAAATTTTTAGAAAAAAACCCAAATCCCGAAAATTCTCCAAGATTTTATAGCCTGGACGATTTTGGTTCAGCACCCGGCAATATTTCAACAGACCAATCAATTCGCCACGCAGTCCATTCAATAGTTACACCAAGTAATAAATTCCTTTCAAGCAATGTGTTTCTAAATGATGGCCAAAGTAAATGAAGTAATGGTGACACAGTAACTGCTGACGATTATGTTGATGCAATGCACTATATTTTTGACCTTGAAACTGGTTCTCAAAAAGTAACAACAATGTTACAAAGAAAATTTAAATCTTCAAGTGAGATGATTGAAGCACAAAACAAATATATTCGTAAACACAAAAAAGCATACAAAAACCCTTTTGCCTATCCACCAATTATCAAAAATAAAGATGGGCAATGAGTTTATGATGTTTTTGACCCATTATATACACCTTGAGGTTCACAAAACGAAGGTGACGAAGCAGAAGTTGCTGAAATTAAGAAAACTGCACTTGATTTAGGTTTCTATTCAGGAAGAATGTATTGAAATTATGACAATAAAACAATCTTGTCTTCAATACCTTATTCACCAGATTTTGATTTTGAAGCTGAGTCAACTGTTATCATGCTTCCTAACCCAGAATACTTAAAATCAATTGGATCGGGAAAAAATAGTGACGTTCCACAACGTATTCCTGTAAGAATTAGAAAATATTTATATTTTGATCCAAAACAAACTGTTTCTGAAGAATTCAAAAAATTAATTCAAAGATCTAGAGAATTAAAATACAAACTAGGTTCAGTGCGTTATGATGAATTTTCGCCAGAAAATTACACTGAAGAAGTAAACAAACTTTACAATAATTTACTTCCAAATAACCAAACAACAATTGATAATGATTTTGTCAAAAATCTGCAACCGAAAGATTACTTTAGCAGTGTCGTATTAGCAATGGATGAATACACTCTGCGTGTTGCATATGACGATTATCAACCAACCGATATCAATAATGCTTATACAGACTTAAACTCAATAATTACACCTATTAATAGACGTTTTGTTGAGTCTATCGGCGGAATTAAAGAATTTGGACTAAAAAGAGAACACTTTTTAACTAATGGTCCATTCAATATTCAAGATTTAGTTCTAGGTCCGCAAGGTTTTATTTTACTTTCAAAAAATAACCTATACTATTCAGCTGCTAAAACATTTAGTAACAAAATTAAAATCTACTTCTCAAATGAGCCTAATATTAATTCAGCTATGTTTGAGGATGGTTATATCTCTGCTACTAAAATTCCACCTGCTTTACAATGGAAATATTGAACAAATATACAAAATAGAAAATATATGAATAAGTCTAATGGTTATGGAACAATTGCCTTTGCGTTTAACTTAGACAATGAAACAAACTCAAATTCAATTGTAAATGACCAAAACTTACGTAATGCAATTTATTATGCAATTGATAGAAATGAAATGTTAAATATTGTTGGTTGGTCAAGTTCATTCCCTGTTATTACTTGAACAGCATTTGGCCAAGCTTCATCGAGTTTTGGCGATGCAGTTGAAGCGGGTTTTGAACACGATTTTATGTACACAAAATACGGTTCATATCCAACTGACACAAATGACAAGAAAAATTACCTAAATGAATATATTTACAAAGAAGCACGTAAAACTGCTGAAGAAAATAATTGAGGTATCCCAGTACCAATTCAAAACTATAAACACATTGATCATATTGCTAAATCAATGAAATTTGAGACAGTAGACAGAACCGATAAAGGATTCCACTTAGATGTTGCTCGTGGCTTTATGGAAGAGTTTAAAAAACAACATCCAAACCTTACAAAAGTAACACTAAAAATGATTTCAAACTCATCTGAAGAACAAAAAAATGCTGGTATCGCACTAAAAGATTTTATGAGAAAAGCATTTGGAAACTTTATTGAAATTGACATTAAAAACTTACCTGAAAACGTATATGAAGATTGAAGAACCACGGGAAAATACGACTTAATTTATCGTAACTTTGATGCCTTTGGTAGCGATATTTATTCATATATTAGAGTATTTTTAAAACCTGATGGTATTGTTAGTGAACAACAAAAAACAACTGGTTTTAGAAATAACCCTTCAGGATCATGAACATACCATAAATTCTTTACATCATTAGGTTACTCACGTGATGAAAATAATAAATTAGTAATCAAAAATCCTGAAGATGAAAAGAAAATCAATGAATTAAAACAACGTTTAAGAATACTTGGAACAAAACCTAATAGTCCTGACGTTTGAAACAAAATTGTTGACTTGTCAGTGTTGCACAACAATGAAGACACCAATGAATATACAAAACGTCATATGAGATTCTTAACGAGTCAATTCACAGAGGAAGAAAAACAAGAAGGATGAACCGAAGTTATTGCTTTTGCGGTAATTTCTGGTTTTGAGAAAATAGTTAGGGAAGCTGCACCAGTTATTCCACTAATGGAAGTTGATACTTATTGAGAAATTTCAAGGGTTAATGGAGCATCTAGTTTATATTCATATTCATTGCAATATGCTTATGATGTTTTAAACCCACCAATTCCAAGCCTGCCAACAATTATTAAATAGAGGAAAAAAATGAATAAAAAAGTAAGTGAATTCGTAGCTGAACATGAGCTAATAATCGACAAAAAAAGCATTCAAAATGATTCATTTGTTGATTTTAATGGCAAAATAAAGCCAAAATTATCGAAAATTGCATCTTTTTTCAATGTTAGATCACCTTTTGCAAAATCATTAATAAGATTCCTAATTATGGCAGCGGAATTTCTAAGTATCGCATTTATAGTTATAACTATTACCTTCTTTTTAATAAATTCTATTCCAGGTTCAACATCTTTAACTACTGGACTTGATGAAAGTTCAAAACAAGCGGTTGAAGCCCAATATGGCCTTGACTTACCGCTTGTACAAAGATTTGGTTTATATTTAAAAAATCTATTACGCGGAGATTTTGGGATTTCTTATTCAGTTTTCCCGGGACAAAACATTAATGATTTTGTTTGAATTAGATTTTATAAATCATTTTTAATTGGTATATTCTCAGTAATGCTAACACTTTTAATAGGAATACCAGTTGGTGTTTATGTTGGTATGAACCCAGATAAATTACCGGATCATATTGCTACAGTTATTGTTTCAATATTCTCGTCAATTCCTTCATTAGTATTTGCTTTATGATTATTACTTATTGGTAGAACTCTTAACATACCATATTTATATGTAGAAACAGATATAGCAACATATGTTTTACCAGGGTTTGCACTCTCGCTTGGTTCAATTATTGTTTATATAAAATACATTAGAACTGAATTAAACAGAGAGTTAAACTCACAACATGCTAAATTCTGTTATTTAAAAGGTCTTTCAAAATCACGTTTTGTTTGAACACATGCGCTTAAACCTTCATTATTCCCAATTGCAACATTCTTTCCGGTAGTTATTTTTGGTAGTTTTATTGGTAGTATGTTCGTTGAACAAATATTCTTTATAACAGGTAGTGGTGGATTATTATTAAATGCTATTACCTCTAAAGACTACAATATTATTTTATTTATGGTTACTTTATTCTCATTAATTACTATTCTTTCATATACATGTCGTGATGCACTTTATAAAGCAATTGACCCAAGGGTTAGAAGAAGATAGGGAGATGCTATGTTTGATTGAAAATTTTTAAAAACCAATTCAATTGATTCTTCAATTGAAAAAGTAAAAAAATCGAATGAAAAAAAATCATTTAGTAAACCAAAAACAATGCGCGTATCACCCAATAATGAATTCGGTAAAGACCTAGCTCCCAACAGGTTTTTACAACCCTTAAACTACAAAAAATGAGAATTAATTGGTAATTTATTAGACTACTATGAATCAAATAATATTAAAAAGCAGCAAAATAAATGAGTTGAATTATTCTACAGATTTTCAAGAAGTTTTGCAGGTGTATTTGGGCTAGTTTTACTACTTGCAATTGTATTTAGCGCAATAATAATTCCATTTTTTACAAAGAATCCTGAAAAATTGGATATTAACAATAGATATCAAAACTTCTTTGAAACACCATCGGCAATATTTGGTACTGATTTTCTAGGGCGTGATTTATTTGCTAGATTATGATGAGGGCTTAGATATTCATTGTCTTTAGCAATGGTAACAGCGATTATTCAAGTTTTTGTTGGCTTATTGATCGGAATTATGATGGGTCACTTTAGATTATTTGACCGAATAATGACCTTTATAATCAAAATAATTTCGAACGTGCCTTCAATTATTATTCTTATTGTTATTACTATTGTTTGAAGACCAACATTCTGAGTTATGGTATTTGCTCTTACTTTTACCTCTTGAACTGGAATCGCAAACCAAATGCGTTCACAAGTTTTAAGAGCAAAATCGTTCGAATGAGTTGCTGCATCAAGTATTTTAGGAACTCCAACATACAAAATTCTTTTAAATTATTTACCTGTTGTTATTCCTTTGCTTGTTACAGAAATAGTTTTCCATATTCCTGGCGTTATTCTTTCAGAAACCTCACTAGCATTCATTGGTTTAAGTATAGATATTCCAACACTAGGTAATTTAATTTCAGAAGGTTCAAAAGTTTTCACTGCATATCCTCGTTATGTTCTATTGCCTTCAACAGTTTTAGTTTTATTAACTACATCAATTCAATTAGTTGCTGCAACAATTCAAGATTCATTGTTGAGACAAAGATAGGTATAAAATGAATAAAAATATAAATAATTGAACTAAATTGTCATATAAAGAAAAAATAGAACATTACTCAACATTTATGCAAACAACGCTAAAAACTGGTGAAAATTTAAACGCAGCCCCTTACACAAAACTTTATCCACAGGTAATTAAAAAACTTGCTAAACCCCACCCACTAAATTTATTGGAAGTCCGCAAAGAACAAAATAAATCAATTTGAAGAAATATTAAAGATTACTGAAAAAACGTTTTTTACTCAATTAAACGTATTTTCAATTGAAAAAGAAAACAAGAATCAAATATTGATATTCAAAAATACATTGATTCTGCACAAATTGACCATGTTTTAGGAGAAGACTTAAAAGTAGCTGCTGAAATTGAAGATATTTATTTAACATTCAAAAACCCTGCTGACCCTAAAGAAAAAAACTTAGTTTTACGTGGACCGAGTTTAAAAATTTATGAAGGTAAAATTACTGCAATTATTGGCGAATCAGGTTCGGGTAAATCAGTTTTAACATCGCTACTTTATGGATTGACAGGAAATAATTCAATAATTGAATCAGGTTCTGTGAAACTATATGGTTTGGAAGTTCATAATTACAATTTATACAACTGAGAAAAATCACGCCTAAGAGGTCGGATTGTTTCAGCAGTTTTCCAAAACCCAATGTCAATTCTTGACCCAACAATGAAAGTTGGTAATCAAATAGTTGAAGGAATGCTAATTAATGGCATTGTTAAAACTAAAAAAGAAGCTATTAATGAAGCTATAAAATACCTAAAATTAGCAAAAATAAACAATCCAGAAAATGTAATGAAATTATACCCACACGAGCTTTCAGGTGGTATGATTCAACGTATTGCTATCGCTGCGATTGTTAGTCTAAAACCTAAAATTTTAGTAATGGATGAGCCAACCACTGCGCTTGACCCTACAGTTCAAGCGCTAGTTCTTGATATTATTCGTGAATTACAACAAAAATTTAACATTGCAATCGCCTTTATCACTCACGATTTAGGTGTTGTTGCCTCAATTTCTGAATTTATAAACATTATGTATGCTGGTCAAATTATTGAATCAGGTACCAGAGAAGAAATCTTAATGCACCCTCAACACCCTTATACATGAGGTCTTATTTCTTCAATGCCAGACTACAATAACGATGAACGACTTAATGTTATTCGTGGTTCAGTGCCTTCTTCTCTAAATAATATCAGTGGCGATGCTTTTGCTGTAAGAAACGATTATGCTTTAAATAAAGATTTAGAAGAAGAATCTGATTTCTATATGGTTTCATCAACGCACATTGTCAAATCAAGTCTGTTAGATGAAAATGCTCCATATTATGAACCACCTAAAATTATTCAAAATCTGTGAAAAAGATATTTTAATAGACTTAACGCTATTCACGGTAAAGACATTTTTGTTGAAAATCAATCATATATGAATGATTTAGTAAAAATTAATTCATATAATGAGCAAGTAAATCAAATTAAAAAAGAGCAACAAATTAAACTAGACGAGGAGACACATGATGAACAATAAATATTATGTTGAACACGCTCGTTTTGGTAAAAAAATCTATCGTAAAATTCGTCCTGGAACAGATGAAATGTTAAATTGCGAAGACAAAGAACCTATTGTTCAAATTAGAAATATGGACGTAACATATGGTTATGGTGCAAAAACATTTTACGCATTAAAGGATTTAAACTTAAATATTTATCAAGGAGAAGTTTTAGGGCTTGTTGGTGAGTCTGGTTCAGGTAAAACCACTGCTGGTAAGGCAATAATTGGTCTAACACCTCATAGTTTTGGCCAAATCAAAATTATTGACACTATAATTCCTAAAAATAGAGAAAAAATTAATAAATGAACTAAAAAAGGTCGTGAAATTATTAATTTCATGGTAAATAAAGTTCAGATGATTTTCCAAGACCCTACAAATAGTTTAAACCCATTTAAAAATGTTGAAACAGTTGTTGGAGAAGGTTTAACCAATATTAAAAATTCTAAATATATTTATTTAACAAATATTGATATTGAAACCTATTTAGAGTTAAACAAGAAACTTGAAATGATAAACCCTAATTTAGTTTTAAGCAAAAATCCTTGAGATTCTTTAAGAGAAAATTGAGATACCGAGCAAACTCTTTACAATTTTGTTTACGAGGTTGAAGGTAATAATTTATTAAAACTAAAAGATAAAATTCGTAAAGAAAAATTTGACGAAATCAATTCATTTATAATTGAAAGACGTAAATTTAGAGACCAAGAACAAAATCTAAATGAAAAACAATGTAAACGTAAATTAATTATAGATATTCTTCACCAAGTTGGATTGGATGAAACTGTTCTGAATCGTTATCCCCTTGAATTTTCAGGTGGGCAACAACAACGTCTTGGAATTTGTAGAGCAGTTGTATTACAACCACAAATTTTAATAGCTGATGAACCAATTAGTGCGCTTGACGTTTCAATTCAAGCACAGGTTATTAATATTTTTAAGGAATTAAAAGAAAAATACAACCTTACAATTATTTTTATTGCTCACGACTTAAGAATGGTTGAATATATTTCGGACAGAATTGCTGTTATAAATAAAGGAACTTTATTGGAAGTTGGACCAACTAAATCAGTGATTCATAACCCACATCACCCATACACACAGTCTCTACTTGATGCCGTGCCTTCTATCGAAGCTGAAAAAGGTTCACTTGTAGGCAAAGTTTATTCTACAACAGTTCATGACTATGATGAGAATAACCAGCCAAAATGACATCAAGTTGCTGATAAACATTTTGTTTTAGCAACAGACGAGGAAGTTATTGAATTCGTTGAAAATGCTAAAAAATACAAAAGTAAATTTACTGAAACTAGAAATTAGTAATTTATTAAGCTTGAAAAACACAATTGCGTGTTTTTTATTTTGCTCTTTATTAAATTTACCTAATGAATTGCAAAATGAATTAATCCGCAAAATTAAAATCACTCGTGACTGAGTGATTTTGAGGATTATAAATTATTTTTTCTCATCTAAAAGAAGGCAAACACCTGATATTAAGTTACCAAATACAATATTTAGAATACCGTACAATAACTTGTCATCTTTTGACATTTCTTGTTCTATTTTTTTCAATGTTAGAACACCAATAATTAACGGAAGGATTGCTAGTCAAGCTACAACAATGTATAGAATTGTAAATATTTTAGCCAGTTGTTTGTTTGTTGGGTTTTGCATATTTCTCCTTTTATTTTATTTGTGAAATTATACCATATCAGCATATAACTTATTGAATTCAGCAATTTCGTCTTGGCAATTTTCTAGAATGTATGCAAGATCTTTATCGCCACGTCCTGATAATGTAACAACAATATCAATTTCTTTGTCAGAATTTTCTTTTGCTAATTTAATACCTTGCGCAATAGCGTGCGATGATTCAAGAGCTGGAATGATACCTTCAGTTCTCGCAATCATTAAAAATGCTTCTAATGCTTCTTTATCTGTGACAGCAACATATTGGGCAAGATTATTTTCTTTAAGATATGAATGTTCAGGGCCTACACCTTGGTAATCTAATCCAGAGGCAATTGAATGGACTTCATCAGGATTTCCTTTTTCATCTGCCAATAAAATTGATTTAAAACCATGCAAAATGCCAAGTTTTCCATAGGTTAAAGTTGCAGCGTGCTCTCCTTTTTTTGATCCTTTTCCTAAAGGCTCAACTCCAACAAGTTTTGTGTCTGAATATAAAAATGCAGTAAATGAGCCAATAGCATTTGAACCACCGCCAACACAAGCCACAACATATTCTGGGTCTTTATTGTATTTTTCAAAAAATTGAGCTTTTGTTTCTTCACCAATTATTTTTTGGAAATTTCTAACCATTAATGGGAATGGGTGAGGGCCAACAACACTACCTATTGCATAAAGTGCAGTCTCGTGTTGTTTTGCATATGATTCGAATGCTGAGTCCACAGCTTCTTTAAGTGTTTGAGCACCGTGAGTTGCTGGAATAACTTTTGCTCCTAAAATCTTCATTTTTTCAACGTTTGGCTTTTGTTTTTCAATATCAACTGCACCCATATGTATTTCACATTCTAAACCAAAATGCGCAGCTGCCATTGCAACAGCAGAACCATGGCTACCAGCACCAGTTTCTGCAATAAGTTTTGTTTTACCAATGATTTTAGCAAATAAAGCCTCAGCCAAACAGTGATTCGTTTTGTGAGCGCCGCCTTCATTTAAGTCTTCGCGCTTAACATGAATACGCGCTTTACCAAATTTTTTAGATAAGTTTTCGCAATAATAAACTGGAGTTGGTCTACCTTGAAATTCTTTTCTAATTTTTGATAACTCATCTAAATAAGATTGGCTATTGCACACTTCTTTGTATTGTTGTGCAAGTTTCTTGAATACACCAACTAATTCTTCTGGTAAATATATCCCACCATATTCACCAAAATATCCCTCATCATTTGGAAAATTAGCTAGATATTTTCTTAAATTATCATTCATAAGTCTCCTTGATTGGTATATTTAATTTTAAACTAAATATATAATATGCAAAGCAAAAACATTTTTACTTTGCAAACATTTTAATATAATAAAATTTATGAATAAACAACAGTATACTCAATCAAGAGAAATAGAAATTAAAAAAAATCGAGTAAAACAATCATTTTTGCATTTTTCTAGTTTATACAGAATTACTAAGTTAAAATGACAAATTTTGTCTTCAATTATTGTTGGAATTTTATTTGGTGTAGTTGAGTTTACTTTTTTACAAAATACTGGTATTTATTCACTAGGAATTGGCGCAATTGGCCAAGGAATTGCGCGTTTTGTTCGAATTTGAAACAAGAACGATGTTCTTTTTGATGCTATATTCTGAATTTTTAACTTTGCGGGCAATATACCCTTATTTATTTTTGCATACTACAAAATAACAAAGCGTTTTGCGCTGCTGAATTTAGTTTATATGATTTCAACAACTATAACTGGTTTTGTGTGCGCTAGTATTCCTGGTTCGGAAAATTTATTCATTTTTTCCGACCCAAATACTGTGATTTTAGAAAACAATATTAATGTTTTAAAAGAAGTTAACATTGTTCTTTGAGAACATGGTAATTTTCAACAGTTATCAATTTTCTTTTATGCAATAATTTTTGGAATTTTACAGGCAATTTTCAATGCAATATTACTCATAACTGAATCATCATCAGCTGGTTTTGATATTTATGCAGTTTATTTAGCAAGAAAAAAATTCAAGGATTTAGGTACGGTGTTTTTAATTCTCCACTTAATTTGTTTATTATTTTCAAATATTTTTGGTACTTATATTCCTGCATCGTTTGAATTATTAAAAACACAAGACAACAGAAAATTAGCTTGGGCAATGCGAACATTTTTTAGTCCAACTTTTATTGCTGGTGTTATGATGATTGTTGTGAATGGCATTGCATTGAATACATTTTTCCCTAAATTTACAATGGTTCGTGTTGAAATAATGTCTTCAAAAATCAATGAAATTCAACAAGAAATTCAAAATGCCAAGGGTAAAGCATTTGTGACCACGCTTTTAAATGCAAGAGGTGGTTACTCGAAAAAATCTCAAGAAGTCTTAATTACAAATTGTTTATTCATTGATACTGCATTTTTACTAGATTTGGCCCACAAAATAGATGAAAATGCCTTCGTGACAGTAATTGATGTTAAAAAAGTTGATGGGCATGTTTATACTGCGGATGTTAAAGATAGAAAAACAAGAAAATCAAAAACAACATCAATAAAAAAAGCAAACAACAATAGTTTGAACAATCTTTAATTTAATTTTTTATTAAACTTATATAATTAAATTACTTAATAAAAAGGAGCAATTATGACAGAAAAAATAGCAACAGTTTATCACGTTACTCCATACAACGGAAAATGACAAGTTAAAGGGGTTGGCAACACTAGACCAACAAAATTATTTGATACTCAAAAAGAAGCAATTGATTATGCTAATGATCTTACAAAAAAACGTAATGGATCAGTACTTATTCACCGCAAAACTGGTCAAGTTAGAGACAGTATAAGTAACAAAGCTAAGAAGAAATAATGGCCATTTTATTGGCTTTTTTTATTGATTTTTTATTTAAATATTCCATTTATAATTAAATAATAAGGATAATATGTCAGGATATAAATTAGTTTCAAAATACCAACCAGCAGGTGACCAACCACACGCAATAAAAGAACTTGTTAATAACATTAAAAATGGTGAAAAATACCAAGTTTTAAAAGGTGTTACTGGCTCGGGAAAAACTTTTACAATAGCAAATGTTATTGCTAATTTTGACCGTCCAGTTTTAGTTTTATCTCACAATAAAACTCTTGCTAGTCAGCTTTATAGTGAATTAAAAGGGTTTTTCCCTGAAAATAATGTTGAATATTTTGTCTCTTATTTTGATTATTATCGCCCTGAAGCTTATATTCCATCATCTGACTCCTTTATTGAAAAAAACTCGCAAACAAATAAAGAAATTGAAGCAATGCGAATGTCAACATACAATTCAATAATAACTAATAAAAACACAATTGTTGTAGCTTCTGTTTCGGCAATATATGGAGCACTAAATCCAACAGAATATAGTGAACAAATTTTTTATATACAAGTTGGCGATATTTACAAAAGAAACGATTTTCTTAAAGAATTGGTCAAAAAAAATTATAAGCGTAATGAAACAGATTTAGAATTAGGGACATTTAGTTCAAAGGGCGATGTTGTGTATATTAGGCCAGCACATAGTTCTGAATTCTTGATAAGAGTTGATTTTTGAGGTGATGAAATTGAAAAAATATCTACTTGTGATCCAATAACAAAAAATGTTTTTGATGTTTATAAAAAATATCAAATATTCCCGGGTGATGCCTATACCGTAAGCACTGAATTAACAAAAGAAGTGGTAAAAAACATTGAAAAAGAATTGCAACAAAGAATTGAATTTTTTTCTAAAAATAATAAACTACTTGAAGCACAAAGAATTGAAGAACGTACCCTTAAAGACATTGACTCATTGAGTGAGTTTGGGGTTTGTAGCGGAATTGAAAATTATGCAAGATATTTTGATCGTAGACAAGAGGGAGAGAGACCTTTTACTCTTTTTGACTACTTTAAAGGCAAAAATCCATTGCTTATAATTGATGAATCACACATGATGATTCCTCAACTTAAAGCAATGTATTTAGGTGATAGACATCGCAAGGAAACTCTTGTAGAATATGGTTTTAGATTACCATCTGCACTTGATAATCGACCACTACGTTTTGATGAATTTGAGAACGCTTACGATTTTCAAACTATTTTTATTTCAGCCACTCCTGAAGAGTATGAATTAGACAAAACATATGGCGTTATTACTCGTTTATTTGTTCGACCAACTGGTTTATTAGACCCAGTTATTGAGGCAAGACCAAGTGAAAATCAAGTTGAAGATATTTATGACGAATTACAAAAACAAAAACAACGTAATGAACGCACACTAATTTTGACATCTACAAAAAGATTGGCCGAAGAATTAACAAGATATTTTCTTGAAAAAAACGAAAAAATTGCTTTTATACATTCAGAACACAATACTTTTGAGCGAAATCGTATTCTTTTAAAATTGCGCAAGGGTGTTTATGACACTGTTATTGGGATTAATCTTTTAAGAGAGGGAATAGACCTTCCAGAAGTTAGTTTAATTATGGTTCTTGATGCAGATAAAGATGGTTTTTTAAGGGATACTAAGTCATTAATTCAAATTTCAGGTCGTGCCGCACGTAATGCTAATGGCAGAGTAATTTTCTATGCTAATAAAATTTCTAAAAGTATGCTAGAAACTATTAAGGACAATGAGTTCAAAAGAAAATTACAAATTGAATACAACTTAAAACACAATATTGTACCCAAAACAATCATTAAAGAGATTCCAGATTCCTTACTTGATGATGCAAAAGACGAACAAATAAGTTTCTTTTTATCCGATAATAGAGCAAAGGTAAATTCAAAGAAAGCAAAACAGCAACTAATTGACGAATTAAAACAAAAAATGAATGAATCGGCAAAAAATTTAGACTATGAAAAAGCAATTGAACTGCGTGATATTATCATTGAATTAGAGAAAAATTAGGAGATATATGGCAAAAGATCAAATCATAATTAAAGGCGCTAGAGAAAATAATTTAGAAAATGTTTCGCTAACATTACCTAAAAATAAATTAATAGTTTTTACTGGTCTTTCTGGGTCGGGAAAATCGAGTCTTGCTTTCAATACAATTTATGAAGAGGGGCGTAGACGTTATGTTGATTCATTAAGTAACTATGCACGTCAATTTTTGGGTGGAACAAATAAACCAGATGTCGATTCAATTGAAGGACTTAGTCCCTCAATTGCAATCGAGCAAAAAACAACACATAATAACCCTCGTTCAACAGTGGGTACTGTAACAGAAATCTATGACTACTTACGTTTGTTTTTTGCTCGGGCTGGCAAACCATTTTGTCCTAAACACAACATTGAAATCAAATCGCAAACAAATAAAGATATTTTAGATTCAATTTATTCATTGGAGCCTAACTCAAAAATTATTATTTTGTCGCCAGTTATCGATTCTGAAAAAGGAACACATGCAAATTTAATTGAAAAGTTAAGAAAAGAAGGGTTTTTGCGGCTAAAAATTGACGGTGATATTTTGGCGTTGGATACTGAAATTAAATTGGATAAGAATATTAAGCACACAATTGATATTGTTGTTGATAGAGTTGTTGTTGATGAAGAAAATAGGGCAAGAATTGCTGAAGCTATTTCTGTTGCTGCTGAGTATGGAAAAGGTCAAATAAAAATCGAAACAATTGAAGGTGAAGTTAAAATTTTTTCCAAATTACACTCTTGCGCTTTCAAAGATTTTGAAATGCCTCGTATTGAACCTCGCTTGTTTTCTTTCAATTCTCCTTCCGGAGCCTGTGAACATTGCAAGGGTTTAGGAGTAGATTTAAAAGCGAGTTTTGATGCATTAGTCCCTGAGCCTTGAAGAAGTATTTCTGCTGGTGGTATTAAAATTTTCGAAAATACTGTTAACACTCAAAATCTTGAATGACAAGAGTTTGAAGTTTTATTAAATCATTACAATATCAATAAAAACACCCCAATAGAAGACCTTACAAATGAAGAGTTAAAAATAATAAAACATGGTTCAAAAGAAGAAATTGAATACGTTTTAGTTTCATCTTCTGGCAATAAAACCCGTAGAAATAAAAGAATAGAAGGCATTTTAGATATTGTTGAACGCAAGTTCATGGAAACAAGTTCTGAAGTAATTCGAGATTGATTAAAAAAATATATGGGTTCTTTCCCTTGTACAAAATGCAATTACTCACGTTTGAATAAGTATGCTCTAGCAGTAAAAATTGATGGTAAAAATATTGATGATTACGCAAGGTTAAGTGTTGAAGAAGCCTTAAATACAATTGAAAACGTAAAATTGGACGAAACACAAACATTTGTTTCATCTTTAATTTTGACTGAATTAATAAATAGATTAACATTTTTAAAAAATGTAGGCTTAAATTATCTTAGCATTAATAGGAGCGCTGAAACTTTATCAGGTGGAGAAAGTCAAAGAATTAAACTAGCAACACAAGTTGGCTCAAATTTAACTGGTGTTTTATACGTTCTTGATGAACCCTCAATCGGCCTACATCAAAGAGATAACGAAAGACTTATTTCAACACTAAAAAATATGGTTGATATTGGCAATACATTAATTGTTGTTGAACATGATGAAGATACAATCAAAGCAGCAGATTACATCGTTGACATAGGACCAGAAGCCGGTAATAATGGTGGTCATATTGTTGCAAAAGGCAGCATAAATGATATTGAAAATGAATCAAATTCATTGACAGGTCAATATTTAAGCGGCAAGTTAAAAATCGAAACTCCTAAATTTAGAAGAAGTGGAAATGGCCAAGTAGTAACAATTATTGGCGCTAAAGAAAATAATTTAAAAAATATTGATGTTAAATTCCCTCTTGGTAAATTTATTGCGGTTACAGGAGTTTCAGGCTCTGGCAAAAGTACTCTTGTTAACGAAATTTTAGTAAAAGGAATTCAAAGAGTTGTCAATAAATCCACAGCAAAAATTGGCAAGTTTTCTTCAATAAAAAATATTCAGGCTGTTGATAAAATTGTACAAATAACTCAAAGTCCAATCGGTAGAACACCTCGCTCGACACCTGCTACTCATATTTCAGTTTTTGACGATATAAGAGAATTGTTTGCAAGCACAACTGAAGCACAAGCAAGAGGATATACTAAATCTAATTTTAGTTTCAATGTTCCTGGCGGTCGTTGTGAAAAGTGTTCTGGAGATGGCTTAATTAAAATTGAAATGCATTTTCTTCCTGATGTTTATGTTAACTGTGACGAGTGTGATGGCACACGTTATACATTGGAAACAAGAGAAATTAAATACAAGGGAAAAAATATTTCTGACATTTTAGAAATGAGTATTGATGAAGCTCACGAATTCTTTAAAAATTGACCAAAAATTAGAGATAAATTAGCCGTAATTCAATCAATTGGGCTTGGATACGTAAAATTAGGGCAATCTTCAACAACCTTATCTGGTGGTGAAGCACAACGTGTTAAATTAGCAACATATTTACAGAAAAAACCAACTGGAAAAACAATTTACGTTCTTGATGAACCAACTACTGGTCTGCACCCACACGATGTTAATAAATTATTAAGTGTGCTAAATAAAATCGTTGATAATGGTGATACAGTTGTTGTTATTGAGCATAATTTAGATGTTATTAAGTGTGCAGATTACATTATTGATTTAGGCCCTGAAGGCGGTTTAGGCGGGGGTAACATTGTTGCAAGTGGAACACCCGAGCAAATTATTTCAAATAAAGAAAGTCATACTGCTCGATACCTTAAAAAATATTTAGGCCATTAAAATCTAAATATTATATTTAATATATAATTAAAAATATGAAAAAAAATAAATCAACATTGATACTTACAATTCTTTCATTAATTATTGGCGCCTTTGTGTTTTTTGAATCATTAGCTATCATTTATATTGAGAAAAATATTGTTTGAATTTCGTTAATGATTGCTGCTTTAATATTGAGCATGATAATGATTAGTCTCTCAGGTTTTGTTTTATTAAAACATTATCATGAGCGCCAAATTAAAATTAAATCAACATACAATAAGTTTGTTGACGAAATTATGGATTACAATCAAACCGGGGTAATAATCCATGATAATCAAGGCGACATAATTTACGTAAGTGAATTTATTCGTACTCGTTTTGGTAAAAATTTAATTGGCAAAAAATTGAATGATTTTTTAATATCAATTGGTATGGATTTAGAGACGAAACGTCGTGAATACAACTTATCTCACAATGACTATCATTATAAAGTTGGAATTTTTGAAATCCAAAATTACTTAGTTATTCGCGATGTAACTATTGAAAAAAACACAATTACTTTGTATGAAGATGAGTTAATTGTTGTTGGCGAACTAGAAATTGATAACTTTAATTTATATCAATCAATTTTGTCGGAAGACCAAATGTTTAATATGAACAAAAGTATCATTGCTGTTCTTGATAGTCTTCGTGAAAAATACAATTTAATTTATCGTCAATATAACTCAAATGGTAAATTTATTGTATTTATGAACAAAAAATCTCTTGATGAGATGATTAAAGTTAAATTTGATTTTTTTGACAAACTTCATAATGTGCTTAAAACTGATTCAAATAACATAATAGTTTCTGTTTCTGTTGGATTTGCTTACGGGATAAATGAATTAAAAACAAAAACAGAAATGGCTAGAACTGGTTTATTACAGGCGCAAAGAAGAGGTGGAGACCAAGTGGTTGTTATGTCGCCATTCAGTCAACCAATTTATTTTGGTTCAAGTGCTGAAATAATGCCAAATGTTGACAGAACTAGAATTAAAAACTTTACATCACATGTTGAAATGACATTATCAAATCCAACAATTGAAAAAGTTATTATATATGGACATGCAATGGCTGATCTTGACGCAATCGGTTCTGCAATGGGGATTTACGCACTTGCTAAATCATTCAATAAAGATGTTTATATTTGTTCATCTACTCAGGATGAAACAACAAAAAAAGCACTTTCGCAATATTGGGAAGTTGTCAAATCACGTTTTATAAAACCTCATCAAGCAAACCAATTATCAGATGAAAAAACAATTGTCTTTTTCACTGACAATGCTCATCCATCGCGAACTGATAATCCAGATGCAATCACACGTGTAAAAGCAAATAATATTTTTATTGTTGATCATCATCGAATGAAATTATCAATTGATTTTGCACCAAGGGAAAATAGAATTATTTCAACTTCAGCTTCATCAGCATCAGAATTAGTTACTGAAATGTTGATGTTTACAAGCAAGAGAATTAATATTGATTTAATAACTGCTCAAATGTTATTAAATGGAATTTGTCTTGATACTTTACAATTTCAAAAACACGCAACTTCAAAAACATTTGAAGCTGCATCATGGCTAGAAATTCACGGTGCTAATGCAACAGCTGCGGCAAATTCATTGAAAATTGACGCGGAAACTCAAAAGAAAGTTGCAAAAATGCTTGAAAATATTGAAGAGGTTAAAGAAGGATTCTTTTTAACATATTCAGAGATGCCGATGTCTGATGACTTAATTTCAATAACTGCCGAGGAAATTTTAAGAATTGATGGCCGGAAAGCAAGTTTTGTTGTTGCAAAACAAGAAAAAGGTAATAAATACAAATTATCTGCTCGGGGAATTGATACTAACGTACAAATTATTTGTGAAAATGTTGGCGGCGGCGGAAGTTTTGCTAGCGCAGCTGCTGTGTCAACTGATGATTTAGAAACATTTATCAGCAACATAAAACAAGCTATTGTGGGGGTAAAATAATGAAAATAATCTTATTAAAAGATTGCAAAGATGGAAAAGCTAACACCATAATTGAAGTTTCAGCAGGTTATGGAGCAAACTTTTTAGTAGCAAAAGGCTATGGTGTACCATATAATGAAAAAACTAAATATCAACTTGAAAAACGTTTGAGTGAAATGACCTCAAACGAAATGGAATTAAGGGCTCAAGCACTTGAGCTTAAAGAAAAAATTGAAAAAGAAAAATTAACTTACATTTTAGATGCATTAATTGATGCTAGAGGTAATTTAATTGTTCATAAATCAATTTCTACAAAAGACATCAACAAGGATTTAGTCAAAAAAGGTTATAAACTTGACAAATATTCAGTTCAAAAAGTACACATTGTTTCAAATGGTATTCACGAAGTTGAAATTATTATTTACAAAGACATTATTGCACAGCTTAAAGTTGAGGTAAAGGTTAATGTCAAGTAGATCCATTAGCTCAACTGAATTTAAAAATGAACAATACGAAAAATCATTGCTTGGTATTGTGCTTTCAAATAACTCATATGCCGACAGTATAATTCCTTATCTACTCGAAGAGGACTTTTTTGTATACGAGAACAAGCTTTTGTTCAAACTTTTATCACATTTATATGACAACAATATCAGCATCAATAATGACCAAATTCTAAATCATGCAACACGGGAAAAAATCAATGAAATTAATTCATATTTTTTAGCCACAATTTATGCTGCTACTGGTTTTCCTAGCAGTATTCAAACTTATCTAGAAGAATTAATTCGTTTAACTCGTTTGCGTAAAATTGAGTCAAAAATTAAAGATTTGCAATCAAAACTAAATGCAAATCATTCTTCGATAAACCCTGAAGACGTAATTTTAGAAATCCAACAACTTTTAAATGAGATTGATAGAGCAAAGTCTGGCGAGGATTTTTTAAGCACAAAATCTGTTTCTGATGACTATTTAACACACTTAGTAACTTTAAAAAACACAGATTTAAATTCTATTAGTGGTCTTTCAACTGGTTTTGATGATTTAGATAAAATAACTCAAGGTTTGCATGGCTCAGAAATGATAATTATTGCAGCTCGTCCAGGAATTGGTAAAACTGCTTTAGCACTTAATATTGCTGTTAATGTTTCATCTAATATCAATAAAAAAACCAATTCAAATCACCGCGTTGCCTTCTTCAGTCTTGAAATGTCACCTCGCCAATTGATGGGCAGAATTTACTCAATGATTTCAGGCGTGGACCAATTTAAACTTAAAAAACCACAGCTTTTAACTGATGAAGATCTTGCGCGTATTCATTCATACAAAATAAATAAAATTGATAAAATGAATCTTTTTATTGATAATACCTATGAAAATGAATTGCAAACACTACTATGAAAATGTCGTAGATTGCACAATATTAATCCGCTTGATTTAATTGTTGTTGACTATATGCAACTTGTTTCTGCAACAAAAAAAGGCGGCGGCGAAAACCGCCAAATGGAAATTACTCGAATTTCACGTAGCCTAAAAACCCTTGCACTTGAATTAAATGTACCAGTAATTGTGTTATCCCAATTGAATAGACAAACCGAATTAAGAGATGATAAACGCCCAAATTTAGCTGACCTGCGTGAATCTGGTTCCATCGAAAACGATGCCGATATTGTAATGTTTTTATATCGTGAAAATTACTACAACTCAAAAAACAAAGAAATTAAAGACAAAGATTTTGATGCTCGCGAAATAGGCGAAGAAACTGAATTGATTTTAGCTAAACACCGTGGTGGAGAAACTGGAAAAATTACACTAAGATTTTTACCTCATACTGCTAAGTTTACTAACCTACAATTTTACACACCTTCTGAGACGAAAGGAGGTATATAATGGAGCAAAATTTACATGCGACACAATTTAACACTGCCTTATTCGTTGTTACGTTACTTATTTTAGTATTTTTACTTTTTTGTAGTTCAATGTTTTCAAGTATTGAAACCGCTTATTCAACTCTTAACCCTGGAAAAATTGAATCGATTGTTGATAACAAAGAATTCGGATCAAAATTGATTAAAAAACAATACGGTTTTTTCAATAGAATTTTGGCTTTAATTCTTATTTGCAACAACATTGCAAATATTGGTTTATCAGCAGCTATATCTTATTTAATGTCTAAACATTTATCGGAAAATTACAAAGATTATTCAGCGATTATTTCAACGGCAGTTCTAACCCCAATCATTGTTCTATTAGGTGAAATAGTGCCAAAATTAATTGCAAAAGCTCGCCCTGTTCAAGTAGCAAAAGCATTTTGTTATCCAGTTGAATTTCTATACTGAATATTTTTCCCAATCATTTGAGTTTTAGGCAAAATGAGTAAAAATATTTATATAACCAACACAGAACAAGATGTAAAAAACTTGCTTGATGTTGCGCATAATGAGGGTGTCTTGGAAGCTAATGAAAGCATCATGGCGCAAAATGCGCTAGACCTTGACACAACAAAAGTTCGTAAGCATTACACTAAAATAAAAGACCTATATTATCTTCCTTACAATGCTAATATTCAAGAAGCATTAGCAATGTTTAAAGAAACAAACTATTCAAGACTTCCTGTTGAAAAAGACGGACAATTTTTAGGAATCGTCCTACTTAAAGATATATTTTTCCTTGAAAAAGGCAAAATAATTAAATACCTAAAAACGATTCCTTCAATAAGCGCAAACAGTTCGCTTGCTATCGCATTAGAAACCTTGCGTAAACATCGTTCACAAATGGCTTTTGTTAAAAATAATAACTCTTCAACAAATGTTATTGGCATTATTACAATTGAAGATATTATTGAAGAGGTTGTTGGTGAAATATATGATGAATATGATGATGAAGAAGTTGAAGACATTTTTGAAATCAGTCTTGAATTATTTGAGGCAAGTAACTATGTAATTATGAAAGATTTATTAAAACGAATGAATCTTGATCTTGAAATTACTGAAAAAGAAAGAAATATGGAACTTGGTGAATGATTTAAATTTAAACAAAATATTGACTACATTCACAAAAATGATCGCTTTGAATTTGAGGGTGTGTCATTTAAAGCAATTTTAAGTCCAACAAAAAAACAAAATCACTATCGTTTTGAAATCGAAATTAGTAATACAGCCCCAATTAATCTTGATAAAACAGAAGAACTTGATGCTTCATTATCAGAAACAAAAATATTTGAACAATAGTCTGCATATTTATGTAGATTATTTTTATTATCTAGTGCGTACAAAAACATAATTTTTTTCTTAAAAAATTTAGTAAATACCTTATAATTAATAAGCAAATTATGCGGATGTAGTTCAATGGTAGAACTTCAGCCTTCCAAGCTGACTATGCGGGTTCGATTCCCGTCATCCGCTCCATTTGTTTAATACACCGAAAAGCAGTTATCTGCTTTTTTTATATAAAGATATATCATTGAAATAAGGTAAAATTTTAAATATGATTAATGATACAATTGCAGCAATTTCTTCTGGTGGTAAAATCAATCAAGCTATCTCAATAATACGTGTAAGCGGCGAAAATTCAATTGATGTAGTAAAGAAAATTTTCACTGGAAAAATCGGAACTCACCAACAAATTACATACGGAAATATAATTGATAATTTTAATAATAATCGTCTAGTAGATGAAGTTTTAGTTATGTGATTTATTGGCAAAAACACATTCACTGGTGAAAATACTGTTGAAATTAATTGCCATGGTGGAGTTATTCTAACTAATAGAATTCTTGAATTATTGCTACTTAATGGTGCTAGATTAGCAACTCCGGGCGAATTTAGCCGCAGAAGTTTTATGAATGGCAAAATGGATTTGATAAAAGCAGAAGCTATAAATGACTTGATTCATGCAACAAGCGCGTTACAAACTGACCTAGTTGTTCAAAAATTTAATGGAAAAACAAGCAAATTAATTGATGATTTGCGCGATTGATTGATGAAATTAATAGGCCAAATTGAAGTTAATATTGACTATCCTGAATATGATGATGTAGAAAATATTCTTGAAAGTGGTCTTCTTGAAGACTTGAACAAAATAGCTCTAAAAATGAATGAATTAGTTAAAAATAGTGAAGACAGTAGAATAATTTTTGAAGGGATTAAAGTTGCAATTGTTGGTAAACCAAATGTTGGAAAAAGTTCACTACTTAATGCATTATTAGGTCAAGAAAAAGCAATTGTAACAGATGAAGCAGGGACAACTAGAGATGTAGTTGAAGCATCATGGCAATACAATGGATTACTTTATAAATTAATTGACACTGCTGGAATTAGACAAGCTAGTGCAAAAGCTGAACAATTAGGTATTGAAAAATCATTTAAGCAAATAGAGCAATCTGATATTGTTATACATTTGTGCGATCCTACTCAAAAAATGAATGAATACGATGAACAAGTGCAAAAAATAGCACAAAAGTTCAATAAAAAAATTATTGAAGTTTGGAACAAAAAAGATATTCAAATAGTTGAAAATTCAATAAATATTTGCGCTAAAGAAAATGACATTGATGATTTGCTTAATTCATTAAGTAAAACATTTGAAAATATTGATATTTCAAATAAAGAATTTGTTAATAACGCTAGACAATTATCATTAATTAAAAAGGCAAGTAATTCTATCTTTGATGCTATAAAATCAATTGAAAACGGCGCATATTCAGATTTGGTTATTGTTGATATTCGCGATGCATGGAAAAATTTAGTTGACATAACTGGAAGAGCTGATAATGAACAATTACTTGATGATATGTTTAAAAACTTTTGTTTAGGAAAATAAAATATGAAATTTGTTGATGTACATACACACCCATTAAAAGAATATTATCCAGACACTGACCAAATCATTAAAAATGCAAGAGAGCAAGGAATTGCAATAATGATGGTTACTGGTTGTAGTCTAGAGGAAAACGAAGAAGTCAAAAAAATTTGCGAAAAATATGATTGAACTTTTCCTGTATTAGGCATACACCCTAATAATGCTACAGGCGCAAATGATGGAGCGCTTCTTGAAAAACAAATTGATTCAAATGTCAAGGCAATTGGTGAAATAGGCCTTGATTATTATTGAGATAGTGTTCCTAAAAATATTCAGCTTGAATCATTACATTCTCAAATTCAAGTAGCTCAAAGACACAATTTACCAGTGGTTATACATATGCGAGAATCTTATGAAGATTTATATGAGGTTCTTAAACAATACCCTGATGTAAAATTTATGATTCACACATTTAGTGGTGACCGCTATTGAGCTGAAAAATTTTCCGAATTCAATACATATTTCAGTATAAGCGGCATTTCCACTTATAAAAATGCACAAAACACAATTGATGTTGTTGATTTTTTACCAATCGAAAGAATTCTTACTGAAACTGACGCTCCTTATTTATCACCGGCAAATAAAAGAGGACAAACTAATGTAAGTGAAAATGTAATTTACACAACAATGTTTCTGGCAGGAATCAAAAAAATCTCGCCTGAAAAATTTGCAAAACAAATTTATAAAAACGCAAAGGAGTTTTTTAAATTAAATGTCAAAAAATACTAATATTGAAATTAAGGCAAAGAAAAAATTTGGTCAAAATTTTTTAAATAATCAAAAAATTATTGACCAAATAGTTGAGATTATTTCGCCCGAAGGTAAAAATATTATTGAAATTGGCCCTGGAATGGGTGCAATTACAAAGCAAATTGTTCAAAAATCAAAAAAATTGCTTGCCTACGAAATTGACAACGACATGGTTGAATATTTAACAAAAAATAATATATTAAATAATCAACAGATAATTCATCAAGATTTTTTAGAATCGGATTTATCTATTTATAATGACTATGAAATTGTTGGTAATATTCCTTATTACATAACTTCCGAAATCATATTTAAAATTATTGATTTTCGTAAAAATTTCACTAAAGTAACATTGATGGTTCAAAATGAAGTTGCTGATCGTATTGTTGCTAAAATTAATACTCCCGAATATTCTAAATTATCACTAACGCTTCAATATGTTGCAACAGTTAATAAAGTTTTATTTGTTGATAAAAAACACTTTGATCCTTCGCCAAAAGTCGACTCTGCGATAGTCACCATCGAATTTAATAAGGAAGCCAAAAATTTTGAAAATATAAAAAATTTCTTTAAATTATGTTTTTTATCACGAAGAAAAAAATTAACATGGTCACTAAAAACCAAATATAGCAATGAAAAAATATCAAAAGCATACAAAACACTAAATTTATCAGATTTAACAAGAATTCAACAATTGGATTTAGAACAAGTTATTCGATTATATGAGGAATTGGAGAAATAATGAGCATTTTTGAGTTTGATTATAAAAATGACCTTGATATGTTTAAAAGCGAAAGTGAAGCTACCAGTAAGAAAGTATCTTCATTAGCTAAATTTTGTGAATTTATTTTCCTTATTGCATTGGTTTTTCAATTGATTTGTTTACTTTTATTCTATGTTGTTGGCTTAGATAATGTTTGACAAAAAGTGCTTGCTTATTCTTTTGTTGCTATTGATATAATCTTATTTATTTATGCATTTATTCGCCTTGGTGCCTTTTTATCATTTAGAAAAAGTTATAAACTAGCCAAAATAGATGATTTAGAAAACTCTAAAAAAGCTTATAAAGCATACAAAATTTGTATTTTTGATTTTAAATGTTTTAAAAAAATTAATAATTAAGGTATTATATTAAAACTAATGTAGATGAGGAATAAATGAAAAAAATTACGATAATTGGAACAGGCGCTTGAGGCGCAGGATTAGGTACTATTTTAAGCAAAAATGGCCATAAAGTTGTTTTTTGAGGAATTGATGAACAAGAAATAAATGACATTAATAATGGTTACAATAAAAAATATTTTGGCGATATTTTATTTAATAACCCACAAAATGTTAGCGCGACCAATAATTTAGAATTAGCGCTTGAAAATAGTGACATAATGCTTTTAGCAGTTCCTTCTCTTGCTATTTCTAACGTTTTAAATCAAGTAAAATTAATTTTAAAAGACAAAAAAATTAATGTTATTAATGTTGCTAAAGGCTTTGATAAGGATACTAAGAAAATTTTTTCAACTGTAATTTCAGATATTTTAGGAAATAATTTAAATAATATTGCAAGTTTAATTGGACCTTCATTTGCTATTGAAGTTTTTAAAAATAATTTAACAATAATAAATGTGGTTGGAAAAAATACTGAATTTTTGAACGAATTAGTTCAACTTTTTAACAATGAAACATTCCAATTAGTTCCAAATAATGATGATAGTGGATTACAAGTTTATGCGGCTTTAAAAAATGTTTTAGCAATTGGCATTGGATTAGCCTCAACTCTTTATGAAGCGAAAAATTTAGCTCCTGCTATGATTTCTATTGGTTTAAAAGAAATTAAAAAGATTGCTAAAGTTCTTTACCCAGATTCATTAGATAATTCTGGATATGAATTAGCTGCAATTGGCGATATCGTTTTAACATGCTTGAACACAACAAGTAGAAATTTTAGTTTTGGTATTGAAGTTGCAAACAATGGCATTAAAAATGCACTTGCAGCAAATTCAAAAACCGTTGAAGGTTATAATGCTGCTTTAATTTTGGATGAAATCATTACGCAACACAAAATCATAGATGTTGTTTTATTACAAAGTATTGTTGATGTTTGTTTGGCTAGAAAAGATGAAAAAAGCTTACTTGATTTCTTTGTAATTTAGCGTTTAATTTTTTTGTTTATATAAAAAAGTAAATATGTATAATTATTAAGCACAATCAAGTTTTGTTGTATAATACTAAATTGTGATGGCACCATAGCCAAATGGCCAAGGCATGGGTCTGCAAAACCTTGATTACCGGTTCGAATCCGGTTGGTGCCTCCAATTTTATGCGCCCGTAGCTCAACTGGACAGAGTGCTTGGTTACGGCCCAAGAGGTTGTGGGTTCGACTCCTGCCGGGCGCGCCATTTGTTTAAAAACACCAAATCTGCACAGCAGATTTTTTTATTAAAAAAATAAAAAATATTTTGTATTTATAAAAAATGTAATATTATTTTATTGCAAATGCAAACGTAATTTAATGGCAAAATTCTAGCTTGCCATGCTAGTAATGGGGGTTCGATTCCCCTCGTTTGCTCCATTTGTGAAAACACCTATATGTATTAAATTACATTAAATTGGGCAAAATATCAAATATATGTAAATTTATTTTGAAAAAAAAGTATTTTATATATAATAATAAAGCATATTTTGCAATGCCGATTTAGCTCAGCGGTAGAGCAGCTGGCTGTTAACCAGTTGGTCGCAGGTTCGATCCCCGCAATCGGCGCCATTTGGTCTGTTGGTGAAGCGGTTAACACACATGGTTTTCATCCATGCATACACGGGTTCGATCCCCGTACAGACTGCCATTTTGGAGAATTAGCTCAGTTGGGAGAGCGGCGCCCTTACAAGGCGTAGGTCATGGGTTCGAGCCCCTTATTCTCCACCATTTGTTTATTCGCCGGACTAGTAAAACTAGTCTTTTATTTTTTTAAAAAATATTTTATTTAAAAATAAAATTAATATATAATTGTAAAGCAATTAAGAAATGCCGGCTTAGCTCAGTTGGTAGAGCAACTGACTTGTAATCAGTAGGTCGTAGGTTCGAGTCCTATAGCCGGCACCATTTGCGCGAGTGGTGAAATTGGCAGACACGCTAGATTTAGGCTCTAGTGCTTCACGGCGTGAGGGTTCAAGTCCCTCCTTGCGCACCATATGTTCAATAGAACCAAAGCCCTTAACGGGCTTTTTTTATTTTTCCACAGTCCATTTATTTAAAAATTTTTCCCAATACAATTGTTTTGCATGTATGAAAAGTCAAAAAATAATTAGCTTATTAACAAAAACAATATGTAAAAAGATATAAAAATTAGCATTTTTAATTATGTAGCATTTAAGTGTAAGAAAAAAGAAAGGAACTTAATATGGTTAAAAACAATTGCTCTTTTTTGTTACAAATTAATTTAATGATTAAAACTATGAGGAGAATGTACTCAAACAAAATAAACATGAACGAAACTATCTAGGAGAAAAAATGATTTTATATAGAATTGGCGAAATAATTTATAAAAATGGATCAAATATTATTTTTGAATCTGGTGGAGTTGGGCACAGTGTTATTATGCCTAAACATGAAAGGGTTGAAGTTAAAAGCAAAGTAAAACTATATTTATTTGATGTAAAAAACGATTATTATCAGGCTACTTATGCATTTAAGGATTTTAAAGAACGTTTATTATTTATAGACTTAATTTCTCTTAATGGTGTAGGACCTAAAGTTGCATTTAATTTATTAAATCAAGGTTGAGAGAAAATAGCTGCTATGATTTCAAGTAGCGATCTTGAAGGCATTACTAAAACCCCATATTTAAATCCTAAAGTAGCCCGCTTAGCAATAGCGGAATTAAGTGATAAATGATCTAAAATGATAAATAAAAATAAAGCTAGTGAAGTAATTACGGCAAGCAATGTCGTTGATGAAGCTAGATTAACCCTAAAAACACTGGGATTCAAAACAAACCAAATTGAACAAGCATTAAGTACTATACCTTTATCAAATGATGTAGAATCTGTCATTCAACACGCAATGTATGCAATGACTGGCAAGCAGTTAGAAAATGAAAATTCAAGTTATACGACCCAGTAATTTTATTGAATTCATTGGACAAAATAAATTAGTTACCACTCTGCAAACTATGATTAGCGGTTGTAAACATAGAAGAGAACCTCTAGATCATATTTTGTTCTTTGGCCCGCCTGGAACTGGAAAAACTAGTTTAGCTAGTATTATAGGTAATGAATTAGGTGTTAAGGTACATTTTTTACAAGGGTCGTTATTGGAAAAGAAAGCAGATATTTTGTGCATATTTGCTAATATTAATGAGGGAGATATTGTTTTCATTGATGAGATCCATAGTATAAATAAAAATGTTGAAGAACTTATTTATTCCGCTATGGAAGAATTCAAAATTGACATTATTATAGGCCCTGAAGGTAATAGCAAAGTTATGAGAATGAATCTTAAACCATTCACCTTAATTGGCGCTACTACTAAAGTTAATTTACTAAGTCAACCATTAAAAGATCGGTTCGGATTTCATGGTAGACTTAATCCCTATTCAATTGAAGATATATTGAAAATAGTAAAAAATGCTGCCAAAATTTTAAAGATTGATTCAGATGAATCAATATGAAAAATGATTGCTGAACACTCTAAATCTACACCCAGGGTTGCAATACATTTAATTAAAAGAATTTATGATTTTTCATTAAAGAATAATGAGGAATATATCACTAAAAAAACAGTTATTGAAACATTTAAATATTTAGAACTATTTGAATTTGGTTTGAATCGAGAACATTTAGAATACTTAAGAGTTTTGAATGATACATTTGGCCATAAAAGTGCTTCATTAGACTCATTGACCGGAATTTTGAACTACCAAAAAGAAAATATTTTGTATGAAATCGAACCGATACTTCTATTTTTGAAATTAATTGAAAAAAGTCCGCGTGGCCGAAAAATAACTGTTAATGGAATAAATTATTTATTAAAAAATTATAGACACACTTAATCGGCAAAAAGCCGATTTTTTTGAACTATTTTACAAATTTAATCGACTTTATTATGTCGTGAAAATTGATTGTTTATATATAATTTTGTAACAGGAAAAAAGATGATAAATTTATGGGTATATAAATGAAAAATAAGTTTGCTTTAAAACGCTTAGTTAAATTAAAAATTTGTTCAATTTCAACAGTTTTTAGCACATTTATATCTATTTCTTGTTCAAACAATAAAGCCAATCTTAAAATAAAATATAGTCAAAATTTACATGAACTATACGAACTGTATAATGAATTACAAAATGAAGTAAAACAATATTATTTAAACGACAATAATCCCCATACTTTTGTGCTCAATGAAATTTACCAAAACATTGAATTTATAAAACAAAACGAATCAAATGCTGACCTTAATTTACAGCAAAAAACATTGGCAAAAATTCAATTTAATATAACTTGAATAAAAACGCAAAGGCAAATTAAAACACAAGAAGTATTAGATAATTTCCGAAAAATGGAACTTTTTTATAATGACTTGATCAGTGAAAATATTTATGAAAATAAGTGAATGATTAAAAAATATGAGCAAATCATTAATCTATCAACAAAAATTGATGAATTTTTAAATCATTCAGTGCAAATAACTGATCCTAAATCCAAAACAATTGATAAATATAATATCTTCATTATCCAAATTAACGAATTACTCAAAACTTTAAAAAAAGAATCTTTAGATAACAAAATTAATAAATAAATTTTAAGAAATTACTATGAAACCAAAATTACTATTACCATTATCTGCACTATCGCTATTTGCACCCATTAGCACCTCTTTAATTGCTTGCGATTCTAATTCAAAATCACCAAATCATAGATTCAATGATGCTATGAATTTAATGTTAGCATTAAATAATATTAACTACAATTTAATTGATGCGAATCACCGCGGTATCATTAAAGAAAAAGTATCCAATTTACATCATTTAGCTAGCGATATTCAAATAGCAAACAATAAAAATAAATTCGAGCAGTTTTATGCAGAATTAAAATTTTTACAAACAAAACTAAAAAATGAATATAAAATTGACCTTAACAACATCAACACTAACAAAAAAACGGAATTAAAGCAACCTAACTTTGTTAAAGAAACAATTAATAATAATGCTACTGACTTAAACCTAATTACCACAAGACATTATCTTGATTATGATGATGTATTTTTAGGTGTTAATTCCCAAGATAATATCCAATCAATTTTGGAACGATTGCCAAAACAAATTAAAATCAGTTTTGCTGGCAAACAATTAAGTGTTAAAGTAATTTGACTAACAAATCATTTAGACGAAAACGTAAAAATAAATTATAGTTTTGCAATTTATGGTGTTTTTGAATTTTTAGGTCAATCTTACAACATTAAGGCCAATATTAATTTAGATACTACATCTATTAATAAATCTAAAATCAATTTAACCCCATTAGTAAACAAAGAAAATGAAAATCAGCATTTTGTTTTGGACCAGATTAAATTTAATGATTCTCTTTATAAACTATTTGATAATGATTATAGTGCAAGTTCTCGTTGGGAAAACTTTGATATTGTCAATACCTTTGGTGAGCTTGATGATAAACATGAACAAATAGTTATTAAGTTTGATGAACCAAAAAATGTGAATGAAATACAATTCAAATTTTGACTTGGCACAATTTCAAAAACAATTTTGCCAAAAGAATTTAAAATTCAAAGTTCATTAGATGGCCTTAATTACAATGATGTTGAAAACCAAGATATTATAGAAACATCAAGTTGAGGTGCACCTAAAGTAAATGATGATCAAACATCGGATTGATTATCAATTAAATTTAACACTACTCAAGCAAATTACTTAAAAATTAAATGAGAATATGATACCTTCTATTACGAGGGGTGAAGATATGCAATGTTTGCCTTAACCGGTTTAAAAATTCTTGGTTTTGATGAATCAATAAAAAGTGAAGCTAAACATGGCATTATTGATGACACAATTTCACATTTTTCAATTAATAACGTTAATATTGCTGCTGATAAGTTGTACGATATAAAACGAAAAAAATTCGTTATTAATTCTAGTCATGAACTCGATATTAATAACATAATTTCAAATTCTAAAGTTTACTTTCATAATCCTTCAATCAAATATACAGCCACTCTTTTGGAAGAAATTTATTCTAAAAATAAGCCAAATTTAGTTCTATCTAAAACATACATCATTAAAACATTTGACCAACGCGGCCGAATAATCAGTAAATATTTAGTTTCAATTGAAGACAAAAATTATTTGAAGTTTTATAATCAAAAAGATACAAATAATTTACCAATAAACAATGTGTTAACTAAAGTAAAAGTTTTAGAATCATTTTTTGATCGAGTTAATAACTATAATTACAAATCGGCAAAAACTTATCAATATTTGAAAAATTTACACCAAAAGATAGACTATGAGTCAATTAAAAATTTTGATACATATCAAATTTCTTTATATGATGATCTAATTGATAATGCATATTTTATCGTTAATAATTTAAATAACTTTAATTTAGGAGATGAACACAAAAATTCTTTAGCGCAAAAATTGCTTGCTGATATCAATAATATGTTGGAACAAAATTTTGTTGATTATAGCCAGCTAAAAGATTATGTTGATTTATTTAAAAAATTAATTAGGTCTTCAGATTCTATTAATTCATTGAAAAATAGTTTAAAAGAAGAAATTCAACGCGAAAAATTAATTTCTAGCGAAGCCAAAGAACAACTTTTGAACCAATTTGATGATGAAAGTTCTTCAATGTTTGTTATTAATTCGAATTTTAGTTTTAATAAATCTCAAACAAAATGACAAATTAAAAAACTGAAAAATAGTTTAATAAATAGCAATTTAAGCAATGATCTTAAAAACACACTTTTAACTGACATTAATTTAATAACAGATTATTATTCACTGGTGGAATTGGAAAAAAGAATCAAAAATATAATAGAAATTGATTCAAAAATTACCGAAATTATCGCCGATTCTCATAATAAAATCAATGAATCATATTATGGTGCGAACAAAGCATTCGCTTTTTACAATTTATTAGATGAGTATAAACAAACATATGATAATCATTTAAAATCATTTTTTAAAGCTGACGATTTTTTAAATAGATTGATCAATTGACAAAATAGCATCAATGACACTAATTTAATACAAACTGCTTTTGAAACAATGGTAGACCAAGTCTTTAAACATGACAAAATTGTGAATGATAATTTGGCAAATTGACAGAAACTTGACTTGTTGAGATTTATGAATGTTGGCTCTCTAAATAATCAAACTGCTAATATAATGCTTCTTAATTTAGCCACCAATTTCATTGATCTTTCAATTGAAAACGTAAAATTAAGCCCTGATTTTAAACAGTCAATTGTTACATATAAAGTTACACATAAATACAATCCAAATCTTATTTTGTTTAGAGAATTAAGATTCAATTTACCAAATGAAAAAATAGTTAATAAAGTTAAAGAACTTGAACAAAATAGTGATCTAGATGATTATTTTGAAGTTGATTATTATTTACTTTCTAAATTAAATTATGATGAATTTAGAAATCAATTTAGTTTAGAACAATCCAATAAAGTTAAGGGGATTGAACTTTATGCAAATTATAATAAGCCAACAATACAAAGAAGACAAAAGTATGTAAAAGACAGTTTTGAATATCGAATTCATCAAACTCCAACCTTTGAAAAAAATAAATTAGTTGTAAGTGTTGAATTTACATTCAATAATAATGTAATTCTAAAAAAACAATTATTTTCAAAAGAATTGTCATTTCAAGACAATAATGCAAAACAACAAGATGATGATCAAATTGACCTTGCAAAAGCAAGAGAAGTCTTAGCAAATAAAGATTTAATATTGCATAATTTGTATTTAAAGAAAGACTTAAACATCTCCCATCAAGATTTTTATCCTGAAAATGCAATTGAGGTATTGAATAAGTTGTATGATTTTCCCAAATTCGGTAAATACATAATAGCTCCAAAACAATTAATTAGAGCTTATGATTCGGGTGATAAATTTGGCGGGGTTGCTGAAATATTCTGAGGAATTTTAAAAACAGAAGTCACTAATCAAGGTGAAAAATTACAAAATTGAGTTGAGGATGCTTCATCAGATTTATTTACAATCAATCATTTTAAGCGTTACCAACATGATGATTTTATTAAACCAATTAACCAACATTTTTTACAAGCTAGTGATTTTGTTGGTGATGGCTCGTTTGATTTAAAATTAAAATCGGAAATTGACCTTTTAGATGACAGTGATATTGATTTTAGAAAAGTGATTGGCAAGGCTGAAAACTATACAAGAACTGCACAGTATAGAAATATAAATATTACAGAATTCTTAAATCAAAAAGCCCAACTTAAAGCTAACTACTTTTTGCGTTTAATTGATCCTGCGGATAAAAAGAATTCAATTAAACCTAAAATTTCACACAAACATTATAAACAAGGAGAGTATGTGCCATACTCTGCGGGCCACATACCTGCCACTTCTTCAAAATACTCAAGTGCTGATACTAAAGCAATTAAAGAGCAAACCTTTTACTACTTCTATGACATTAAGCAAATTGACCATAACTCAATTAGTTTTCGTTTAGGTTTTGTTTCAAACAAGGATAAATCAAAGCGCTATTCACCAAATAAAGTTTTTGTTATGAACAATGTTGTAAATGATTATGAGCAAAACTTATACCCTGAAGTAATGTTAAATAATTTAATTAAAGATAACATTAAAATTGAGAATAAAGAATTGTCGCAAAAAACTGTTGAAGAGTGAAAAACTGATTTAAAATCTTTGACAAATGTAATTACTTTAGTTAACTCTAACGAAAATAAAGATTTAGAAATTGAAAACCAATTTATAACTTATAAAAATTTCCAATTGAATAGAAAATATATTCGTATTGGTCAAATTAAACAACATGGAAGCAATTCGGCTTTTATTCGTTTTGAAGTGTTGAATTTTGATAATAAATGAGTTTTAGGTAAAAATTGATATTTGATATCAAATTTCAAAGCTAGCGAAATGAGCAAGTTTGAAAATATACATCTTGAAAATGAGAAACTGCAAACAATATATTACGATAATAAACTGGTTAAAAGAATTCGTGAACTAGAACCACATGTTGATGATGCGCTTTGAACTTTAAAATCAGATCAACAAGCAAGTTGGAAAATGGATTCAAAATATATAAGACATACTTTTTTAACAAATAGTGCACAAGATCGTGAATTTGAATTTGAAATGTATGCAGGAATGTTGGTATTTGACAATTTAGCAAGCGAACGCATCATTTCTAATAACAAAACTATTAAATTTAAAGTTGATTTTGAGCAATTACTTAATTCCGAAATAAACTATAAATCTAGTTTTGTAGAAAGTATTAATAATAAAAAAGTTGTTATTAATTACACTATTACAGTGCAATACAGCCATTTAGACCAGAGTGTTAATTTCTATTTTACGGTTGAGAAACCTTATAAATTAAAATTAGGCTACCCTCAAAACGAAAGAGCTATTAATGGTTTAAAATTTGATGTTAATAGAGCAGTAATGTTGCCTTACGCACCGCTAAAAATTAAAATGTCATATACAAATCGAATTCAAAATGAGAGCGATTTTGGGTTAGGCAAAACTAATTTATATGACTACAATAAAGCAAATACTTCGGCCACAGACCAAGTTCATTTACTGTATAATGACGCAAATTACTATGCAAGTAAAGTTTATAATCCAAACCAGAATGTTTATTGAAAACATAATGATGGTTTTATCCCAAATATCCAATGAATAAGAGACGATTGGGGAACAACAAATCGAAGTTGAGATATTATTAATCGAGTTAGAGATAATGGTTTTAAATATGTTACATGAAATCGTCACCCAGGAACGGGTGGAATGTTAACTAAGATTAATGATGATCCTAATGATTTATCGCTTTACTATATTTCTAATTGACATGTTGGCGAATTCTACCCAAATATAGGTGCAAATGCCAATGGCATATACCCTGATAATGCAACTCAACCACCAACAATTGGTAGTCCGTCCATTTCGCTACCATTAAACAAATGAGATTCTGAATTATACAAAGGGTACTCTTACACTTGATGAGATTACAGTTCATCGATTAATATGCCTGTTGGATTAACCAAACCTATTTATATTGGCTATAATCGGGCTAATAATAATTCACCTGTCTCTGTTGATGAATTAGTTGATAAAGATGGGAATCCTAGTTCATTTTCATTCGATTTACAATTAACTTGAAGTGATTTTAAAAAATCATATGAGCATGCTAAGCAAGGTTTTAGAGATGATATTTTAATTAGATTTAGGAATTATCTAGAAGCAAAACCTACACAATTAGACCATTCATCAAACAAAAATCATCACATAGTGCCATTATTGAACCCTCATGCACATATTGGTTTTCCAGGCTGAGGATTTATGACAGGATATGTGAATTTTAGACCCGAAATTTCAAATACAAATTTCTATTTTAGACAATATGCTAATTATTCTCCAATTCAGTTTGGTGAAGGGAATTCGGGCTCTGTGATGTGGAATAGCAAAGGGAATCCAATTGCAATTTGAACAGCAGGTGCTAAAGGTTCATTTTCAACTGGTTTGTTGTTTGACACTTATAAACACAATTTCTATGGAATTAATTGAAATAATGAAAATCCACTTGATTTAAAATCATTTAAAAATTCAGTTGGACATATAATCCTAAGACAAGCGCTTAATAACCCATTTAAATATTCAGTTCCATGATTTTATAAAAAAATAAATAGTTAGAAAATCAACAATTATTGTGCGTCAAAATTACTTGACGCATTTTAATTTTGGATTTAATATTAAATTAATAAATTAAACCTTAATTTAAATACTTACTATATAATTGAAACTATGAATAAATTTAAGGAATTTTTTAGAAACATTTTTTCAAAGAAAACTTGAAGCAAAATTTTTTCACTTAGCGGCTGGAAAAGATGATTTTTATCATTTTTTATTGTTTTAGGTGCTATCACAACGGTTTCGGTTGGAACTACTTTATACACTGCGAAAAATACAAAAAAATCTATTGAGTATGGCGGTGGTCAGGAATTTTTGGTTTCTGTTAATTTCAATGGTTCAAAGGAATCAATTAATGATGTTGCTAAGTCAATTGCAAATAGAATTAATGATCAAGACACAAATATTACTGTTGAAGGTGGAGATAAAATCAAAATTTCAAAATCTGGTAATTTTACATCTGCCGATAGAGTTCATTTCGAAAACTTAATTTCTAATAAATCAACCTTAATTTTTACTGACACAAATGGCCAGCCACTATTTAGAAATGGCGTGTTTGTTGAGCCTACTGAATCTAATAAAATTGATTGAGATTTAGTTTATAAAAATACTGAAAAATTACAATCATTTGTTCCACCAATTAAAGATGCGAGATACAGATTTAATCAATATAATAGCAGTCATTCAACTGAGGTAGTTTTAGCAAACAAAAATGCCGAAATTGAATGAACTAAGCTAACCGAGTACATTTCAAAGAAACAAAATAACAAATACCTGCTTTCATGATTAAATATTGACGAATTAATTTCATTAGCAAATACAAAATATCCTCAAGAGTGATCTAATGCTAAAAGAAATCCATACAATTTTGTTTATATCAATGAACAACCTGTTTTTCAAGGTAAAGAAGGTGTTCTAAAAGAAAATGTTTTTAATGCTTCTAAATATTTGGTGAATAAAATTGGTGTTGCTCAACCAATTAGATCTGAAAGTTTTTCAATCCCATCACGTTCAAGAACAAAAAATGATGCAGTTAAACTTGCAGAAGAAATAAATTATGGTACTGCAAAATATGATTTAAAAATTATTTCAAGCAATTTTATAGCATCAAATGACACAAATAATGCTTATTTATTTTCATTAATAGCAATTGGTGTCATATTAACATTTTTAGCAATTATGTTAATAGTTAATTATGGTTTATTAGGAATGTTGAGTACAATTTCCCTTGCATTATATACATTTTTAACACTTACTTTAATTACAGTCTTGCGTGGTGATTATTCTCCGATATCATTTGGTTCAATAATTTTAGGTCTTGCCATTTGCTTTGATTTCAATGTCTTACTACTCGGTAGACTTAAAAAAGAAATTTATCGAGGAGAAAAAATGAGGAAAGCTGTTGCTACTTCACTTCATTCTTCACTCACTCCAATATTTGACTTTTCAATTTTAACTATGCTAATAAGTTTTGCTTTCTTCTATTTCACAGTTCAAAGCGTAAGAACATTTAGTATTTCAACAGTAATTTTGGTAATTAGTTCATTAATTGCAACATTCATTGTTACACGGTTGATTGTTCCATTACTAGCTAACACAAAAACATTTATTTCTAATCCTCGACTTCTTGGAATTAGAATGCAAAAATACAATAATCCTGTTGAAAAAGCCTCTAATTTAAATTTAATAAAACACTCAAAATGATTCTTTATTAGTCTTTTAATTTTATTTATTTGTTCAATAATTTCAATAACATTATTCGGATTAATTTCAAAAGATTGAGCAAATGCTCTTAATTTATCAACAAGTTTTAGAAGTGGAACCAATATAACAATTCAAGGCGCAAATGGTTTAAATAAAATTCAAGCTAACCAAATTAGAGACTTATTGATTAACGACGCAAACAAGCTAAATATCAATAACGCTTCAAGTGTTATAAGTGTTTCAGCATCTGATATTAATTCAACCGTCTACAATGTTATTATCAAAACAACTCAACTATTTGAAACATCGCAAATTAACTTAATTAGAGCAAAATTAATTGATAGCGGATTTATTGGAATTCAACTTCTAACATTCAACACAAGTGTTGCTAATGCTATTGATATTTTTTCAAAAACAGCAATTGCACTCGCACCTACCTTATTAATCATTGCACTTTATGTTTTAGTCAGATACAAATGAACATACTCAATTGCAGTGGTGTTTGCCTTAATTTTAGATTTATTAGGCATTTTAATTGTTGTTGCATTATTTAGAATTCAAGTAAACTCAATGTTCTTAATAGGGTTTATATCTGCGCTAATATTCTCATTAAATGACAAGATAGCTCTTATAAATAAAATTAGAGAAATTATGAGCAATCAACATTTAGGAGACTTTGTTGAACAAAAAGATATTGAACAAGCTGTTCAAAAATCAGTTAGATTAAATGTGAAGCGTAGTCTTTACTTTGCTATTGTTTCAATAATTATTAATGTCATTGCAGCAAGCTTTATATACCCAATTAATTTATCATTCACACTTACATTTAGCGTGGGAATTATATTGAGTTCATTAAGTACAATATTTGTAATGGCTTATATTTGACAAAAACTTGAAATCAAACGTCAAAAAGGAATTAAAAATCGTCATTTTAACAAATTCTGAGTAACTCCGGGCTATGACGAACAAATTTTCCCAGGCGTAAATGATTTTGTTGCTTAAAATTTAAATATCGCGTTTGCGATATTTATTTTGCAAGGAGGAATTATGTTTTACTTATTAAACAAACCAAAAGGCGTCTCTTCTTTTAAATGCATAAATGATTTTGCTAAAGCAAATAAAATTAAAAAAATTGGCCATACAGGAACTCTTGACCCTCTTGCCAGCGGCCTACTTTTAGTAGCTACTGATGACGATACAAAATTAATTCCTTACATCAATGATAAAACCAAAACGTATATAACATCAATTGAATTCGGAAAATCTACTTCTACCTATGATTCAGAAGGTGCAATTACAAACACATCAATAAATCGCTTAAAAAAGAGTGATATTAATAAAGCAATTCAATGACTTAATTCGCAAAAAACTCAAATTCCTCCTTTATTTAGCGCTAAAAAAATTAATGGCGCAAGAGGTTATGATTTAGCAAGAAAAAATATTGATTTCGAACTAAAACCTCAAAATATCGAAGTTAAAAACACAAAATTAATTGATTTCGATGAACAAAATCAAATATTAACCGTTGAATTAACTGTATCCAACGGTACATATATTCGTTCACTTGCTAATGACATTGGTTTGGCTTTTAACACTTTTTCTTACATGAAAGAACTTGAGCGCACTAGTATTTCAACTCTGCAAAAAAATATGCTTGCCAACAACAATTTTGTTGCTATAATTAATTTTACGCCCTTACTTTCTTTACAACATATTAATGTTAGTTTTAATCAATTAATTCAGCTTAAAAATGGCCTTGATATTGAATTCACTATTGAAGATGGTGAATATTTATTGACCTGCGAAGAATTTGATAAATGTAATGTTTTGGGAATAATAACTGCAAATGCAAAAAAAATTAAACCTAAAAGGTTATTTGGTTCGCGTTTGCCTAAATAGATAGGAGAAAAATGAAAAGTGAATTGAAAAATAATATTAAGTTAGCCGCTTTTGATATTGATGGAACTATTTTGCCTTACACTGCACCTGCGCTAAGTGATACAGTTACCAAAATGTTTAAAGAATTAAAAAATAATAATATTTATTCAACTCTTTCAACAGCTCGCGAATTTATCACTATTGGAAATTTAATGGATAAAACTCCAGATTTAGATTTTTTTATTGGTGCTAATGGAATGTTTGTATACGATTTTCAAAACAAAAAGATAATTTATGAAAAAACAATTAGCCTTATTGATTTAAAAATAATTTATGATGAAGTTTTAAAATGCAAAGATACTAATGGTTTAACAGTTACAGACCTTGATTGATGTTATTATTCAGAAGGTACGCATTTAAATACTTGATTTTTAAGTCCTCATGCTGCAAAAATGAAATTATTCAACTTAGATGCAATTGATGAGGAACACATCCACATCATTACTATTCAAACCAAAGGCGAAGAGCAAACAAAACGCGCTGTTGAATATTTTGAAAAAGTTATAAAAGATAATAATTTAAATGTTTCAATCAATTCATATTGACACAGTGGACTTTTCATTTGTCCTAAAGGAGTAACAAAAAGTCAAACTATTGACTGACTGTGCGAATATCTAAACATTAAAAATTCTAAAAATGTAATTGCATTTGGCGACAGCTCAAATGATATTGAAATGATTTCTAATGCTGCATATGGAGTTGCAATGAACCACTCTGAGCAATATTTAAAAGATGCCGCAAATGACGTTGCTGGCGATGTTAAAAATGACGGAGCATATTTAAAATTAAAAGAGTTGCGCTTAATTTAATTTATAATATTATTCATGCCATTAAAAGTTTATACACTACATAATTTACCAAGATTCAAAAGTCCAATATTTATAATGGGCTCTTTTGAATCTTTTCATTTGGGCCATAAAAAACTTCTTGAAAAGGCATTTTTTTTATCTAAACAAGATAATTTTGAAAGGGAAATAATACTAATTTATTTCGCCGATACACAAAATTTACCAAAAAATTCTAATCAAGTTTTTTGTGATGAGATATACCGCCTTGAAGGTTTTTTAATGAATGGTGTTTTAAACGCAATTCAATTAAAATACAATGAAATTAGTCAATTATCACATACTAGTTTTATTGATAAATTGATTGCTAATCAAGATGATTTTGACATTATAAGTGGCAATGATTTTCGCTTTGGCTACCGCGCTTTGGGCGATGCAAATTATTTAGCATCACGCTTTGATAAAAAATATCATTGTGTACAAATGTTAAAACTTGAAAATAACCAGAAAATTTCAACAAGTTTCCTAAAAGAGCTGGCATTACAAGGCGAAATTGAAGTCATCAACATGTTAAATTGTTTTAAATTCGGCTTTAATTCATTCATTCAAAAAAATAGTTGCATTTTGAATTTAGATTTTGATGATAATTTAACTAGAATACAACCCGGTATATATGCTGCTAATATTGAAATAAATAAGATGGGTTATTATTGCCTTCTATTAGTTAAAAAAGACAATACTCGCAGTATTGAAATGATTGATTTTGATTGAACTTCTATTGAAAGATTTCATTGTAAAATAATAATCCATAAACTAATTAGACCATTTTATAAAAACAGTTTAGAAGAAACTAAACTTGATGATTTTGCCCAAGCTAAACAATTTTTTATTGATAATGTAAAATAGCAAATTGCTTGGCTTTTTTTATATTTTTGCTAAAATCATATCGATTATACTTAATCAATTTTGTACTAGGTTTAAATGTAAATTTATGCTTGGTCAAAACATAATAAAGGAGTTATTATGATAACAAAAGAACAAAAAGCTCAATTAGTTGCTAAATATGGTAAAAATGCTAAGGATACAGGTAATTCATTTGTACAAATAGCTATTTTAACCGCTGAAATTGAAGACCTAAAAAAACACTTTGAAGCAAACCCAAAAGATAACCACTCACGTCGTGGATTCATGGCTAAAATTGCTCAACGTCGTGTTTTATTAGCACACTTAAAACAAGAAAACTTTGATTTATACTCAAAAGCTCTAACTGAACTAAACTTAAGAAAATAAGTATCCCACTTACTTGCCTCTGGCAAGTTTTATTTTTGACTTTTTTAATTATTAAAATTATCAATTTTAATTTAAAGTATAATTTCAATTATGACAAAATCACAAATTAAAGAATTATTACTTATTGAACTTAAAAAGATTGCTAAAGAACTAAATATTGAGCGCGAAATTATGCTAACCGAGCCAAAAAGCCATGGTGATTTAGCAACTAATATTGCGATGGGCCACAAGGAATATAGACCAATAGATTTAGCTAATAAAATCATTGAAAAATTACAATACATAAAGGACAATCTAAACATCGAAACTATTGATGTTGCTGGTCCTGGTTTTATCAATTTCACACTTAAAAATGATTCATTTGTTTCGGGAATAAAAGAAATCTTGAGCAAAGGCGTAAATTATGGACGTGGTTCAAAAACAGGCAATATAAATATCGAATGAGTTTCTGCTAACCCAACAGGTTATTTACATGTAGGACATGCGAGAAATGCGGCAATTGGTTCAACAATTGCAAATATTTGTGATTTTAGTGGTTTAAATGTGACTCGTGAATACTATATTAATGATGCTGGCAATCAAATTAATTTATTAGCTCAAAGTATTTTTGCGCGTTATCAACAAAAATTCAATAAAGATTTTTCAATGCCAGAAGAATCATACAAAGGCGAAGATATTATTTGGGCTGCTGAACAATTTTTTAATAAATATGCCGATAAATTTAAAAATAAAGAACTTAAAGGTGAAATTTTGGATATTTTCAAAAATGAAGGTGTTGAATTATTTTTAGGCGAAATTAAAAAAGATTTAGCAAACTTTAATGTCCATTTCGATAAATATTTCAGCGAAAAATCTCTATATTTAAACAATAGCAAAATAATTTATGATGTTATTAATAAGCTAGAAAATACTTTCCAAAAAGATGGCGCCACTTGACTTAAAACAACATTAGATGGCGATGATAAGGATCGTGTTTTAATAAAATCAGATGGTTCATTTACTTATTTTTTACCAGATATTGCTTATCACGATATCAAATTTAAATCAAATGGCACTAATCCATTAATTTTAAATGTTTGAGGAGCAGATCATTCAGGATACATTAAACGTATGCAATCCGCAATGAAAAACTTGCAAAACAATGATGATAATTTAGTAATTCTATGTATGCAACTTGTCCGTTTAATCAAAAATGGAGAAGAGTTTAAAATGTCAAAACGTAAGGGTACAAGTTTTTGATTGCGCGAGTTTATTGATTTAGTCGGCACAGATTCAGCTCGTTTTATACTTTTAGATCGAACCACTAATACAAAACTTGACTTTGATATTGACTTAGCTACTACTAAAACCAATGATAATCCTTCATTTTTAGTTCAATATGCTAACGCAAGAGCTTATTCACTACTTGAAAAAGCAAATGCATTACAAGTTGATTTTAATCTTGAAAAATATGAAAATAATAACGATATAAAACTTATTTCACTCTTATTAGATTTTCCTAATATTATTGAAAAATCAGTTGAAAAATTAGTTACAAACTTACTTACTCAATATTTAATTAAGTTAGCTAAAGAATTTAATTCTTGATATTCAAACACTGATAAAATTTTAGAAAAACAAAACAAAGATAACTCGCTTGCACTCGTTAAAGCCGTTAATATTGTTCTTGAAATTGGTATGAGATTAATTGGTATTTCAATCCCACATAAAATTTAATTCCCAAAAGGGAATTTTTTTAAATTTTACTCATTCACTTTTTTCATAAAAGTTATTATAACGCGTTAATTATTGATAAATATAGAGCTAAAATAATTCGTTTGCCATACAATAATGCCAGTCTAATTGATGTTACATTAATGAAAATGTAATGAGCTTAGGAGATGCATTAAACAAGGATTTTAATGATTGATTGGCAACATATTTAGCTACTTGAAGAAAAGAAAATCCAACTGGAAGGGTACTATTTTTAGAAAATCTACCTTTTAGAGATGAAACAGCAGAATCAAAATTTGTTGGCGGAAAATCTGTATCTATTAATTATGTAATTGAGCAAATTTATAAGACCAACCAATTCCCTAAAAACCAAGTCCGGGATTTATCTTTTCAATTTATTTATAGTGCTAATATGCATATGCAAGAAAACGACCAATATTGCTTGATTTCACCTATTAAATATTGAAAGCTTAATCATATTAATTTCGAATTCGTACAAGGGTTTTTATCAAATAGAAAGCATTATAATGCTACAGATGGCGGATTACCTATTATTCGTTGAAAGAAAACAAATAACCATTCCGATGTTATCCATTTAGAAAACGCCACTATTATAAAGGTATTTAAGCGTGTAAATGCTTTTGATATTTCACAAAACAAAGAAGATTATTATGCTAAATTATCAATTGGTAATACATTAGAACATATTGGCAACATCTTAACAAATACAGATAAGGGATTAAGCAATAGAATTTTCTATGTTAATAATGAGAACATTAAGAAAATTAGCGTTCTACATTGTGCTAGCAGTTGAAAAAGCAAATCATATTTATATGATATTTTAACAGTTATGAAAAGTGCAGACAAGCAAGAATTAGCTTGAGCAGATGAAACCTTTTTAAATGATTGTTTACTCTGAACTTTACTAAGTGATACTGTAAAATGCTATAGCGATGAAACAGTTAAAAATCAGATTTGTTTAAGTGGAAAAGCAGCACAAATGCTTAATTCTGAGTTGTTTAAAGATGTCCATAATGATTTAATAAACTATTGAAATGAGATTATCCAAAGAGCCAAAAAAATGACAGATTACCAACCACATTATCTATATGGATTAAACCAAATTAATAAAGATTTGAATAAAAAAGTAGTTAAATACATAGATGCTTTTGGTAAACTACAGTATGGATATGAAGACGATGGATTGCTAAATTCAAGCATTCAAATCTTAAAAAATAAGCTTAAAGAGTTCTATTCAAATCGTATTTAGCCAAAGCTTTTTGAGTATGAAATTTTAAAATAAGCAATAGCTCAAGCATTATATGCTCAAATTATGTATAATTAAGATAATATGAACAAGAATGTTATTGAACTAATAAATCAAGTCAATATATATATATATATATAGATCAATAATTAAATATGTAATTCCATAGTAATACTTATATAACACTCTTTTTAAAAAAGAGATTTTTTGTTTTGCCCTTTGAAATAGGGGGATTTAATAATAATTTATTAAAAGATATTAAAAATAAGAGGTTTAAATGAAAACTAACAAGGATATTATTGAAGAATTAAAAACGAAAAAAACTACACATATTTATGCGGCTATTCTTAAAAATAGTGTTTTAAAATGATTAGATAAATTAAATGAAAATGAAACATACATAATTAAGCTTGAAGAACAAAAAGAACAAAATAGTAATTACAAATATAAGTTCGAAAATCATCTGGATGTGCTTTTTTATAATGTAAATGAAAAAAATAGGTATTTAGGAGAGCAAACTATTAACAGTATAAACAATACACTTTTACCTCTTGAAATAGTATTTAAAATTGATGATAAAACTCTTCAAATTAATCCCGCTCTAGTTAATTTTTATAAATCAAAGATAAAAGAAAATTCAGAATTAAAACCGTTGCAAGTTCTAAAAGAATTCATAGTTCAAAATTTTAAAAGATATGTTCAAAAATATTTTATTAATACATTAAGCAAAAAAGATGTCAAAAAAAGACAAAAAATCTCATCGTGATTTTTGAGCAAGCGTTATTTATGTGATAGGTCAAGATAAACCAAATAATATTTTTTCAAGTGAAGTAGAACCAAGAAATAGTACTATTGATTTTGTAAAAACTTACTTTTATGAAGATGGCCAATTAATTGAATCAATATCAAACGAATTTGATGAAATGATTGAAGAAATTGAAGAAATCGTTGATAAATTTAATCAAATTAGTAAAAATAATGATAACTTAACAAATGATGAAATAGACAAAGAAAAAGATATACCATGAGCAAAAGTATACGATATAAATAAAACCAATACAAGTTATATAAAAAATAAAGAAAATCCAATTGACAATACATTAGAAAAAATTGATGAAATGACAGGCGATGAAAGAAAATTTTTACTAATTAAAACTAATATATTTAGCTTTTTTACTTCAAGCTGCACAACTAATTACAAATTACCACTTTTTCAAAGAACTTATTCTTGAGATCCAAGCATAATTGAGGGATTCTTTACTTCATTGTTTAATGATTATAAAGACAATCAAAGCTTTTCATTATTGAATAGCATTATTTTGACCTCCATAGACAATCAAAGCCAAATTATCGATGGACAACAGCGAATAACCTCATTAATAATAATTATTTTTGCGTTAGCAAAATATTATCAGCAATTGAAAGATCAGCAAAATATCGATGAGTCCAAACAAAATTTTAAAGATCTCTTATCTTTTCCAATCAACAATATACTTGATTTAGTGAACGGATTTACTAGAATTGATGATAACTATAAATTTCTAGAAAGATTGACACATAAACAATATATAAATGATGAAGATAATAAGAAATATAAAAAGTCAATAGAAAACACTAGTTTTTATAAAAATTGAGTAAAAGTTTGTTTACTTATCCAAGATAAAATCAAAAAAATTGATGAACTATATGATTTTACTAAACATATTATGTATAAAACTTTCTTTTCTTTATCTTATATTAGGGAAATAAAGGAAAAAGATATTGCTAAAATATTCTGTAATTTGAATAAATATAGCAAAAAACTCGGTACTTTAGATCTTTTCAGAAACCGACTTTATGAATTATTTAAAGAAGATAAAACAAAACATTATATTGATGCATACAACTACACAATAAATCTTTATTTTAGACGAAAAAATAAGGCAACAAGTAATGAATATGAAGCCTTAATTCAAGATTTTTTGGATTCTATTTTAGTGAAATATGGAAAATTTGATGATATAAGCGAAATAAATAGAAATTTTAGTGACAAAATCACTAACGCCTATGAAAAATTTAATTTGCTCTTTGATGAATATTATAAAAATGACAAAACAAGTGCTCTAGAAAAACTTTGAGAAGACATTTTACAGTTTGAGTATTTTTCTTCTGGTTCAATTAAAGATGTTGATGGATTCATTAAAGCAAACAAAAATATTGAAGAAAAATGCAAAGAAAATAAAATTTTATGAAATCTTGTAGATAAAAAAAATAAATTTAGCAAAAAAATTGAGTATTTTTACATAAATTTCCAAATTTATCACTTATCAAATGAGGGTAAAAAATCTGTATTTATTCCACTAATTTGAACTATTGCTGATAAATTAAAATTATTTGATTCATCAAATAAAAAAAATAATGAAATTGAACAAACATACAGTCAATTTAGCAAATATTTGGTTGAAATTGAAAAATTTTCATTGCTTTGAGAAACCGAATATAAAGCTCAATCTCTAACTAGATCAATAAACGAAATTTGTAAATCTAAATTATTAGATAAAAAAGGCGAATTTATTCAACCAAATAAACTTTATGAAGAGTTAGAAGAAATGATTGGAATTCTTAAGGACAAGCCAAAATCTGAGAAAATTTTAAAATTATATGAATTACTGAATTCAAAATTTAATCAGGAAATCACAAATAATGGATACAAAAACAAAATAAGCAATTATGCTTATAAAAATGTTTTAGGTAGATTAGCTTATAGCTTAACCCAAGAAGAAACTCCAAAATATTTTTGTAAATATGAGACTGATGAACAAAAAGAATACTATAAAGATTTCACTAATTACACATACGACCACCACACAGTTCCCCAAACAATAAATAAAAATCTTGCAGATATTTTTAATAAAGCTGGTATTGAAGATTATAAAAGGGACAACCTAATTCATAAAATCGGTAATGGTGCATTAATAACCCAACCCGATAATGCAAGTAAAGGTAATAAATCTCTTAATCCGGAAAAGAAAAATCATTTTAATCAAACAGTAAATGGCGAAAAAACTAAATTCAACATAATTGATTTTAGCTCTTTAAAAGATGGGCGAATAGTAGCATATAATGATCAATTTATACAAATACCCCCAGCTATTAAACATTTTCAAGATTTTGTTGATGACGAACTAACTGGAAAAGTAGATAAGAATTTTAAAAAATATGAAAACCTAAACGAAGAAGAAAAGGAAAAACTTTTTAAAGACTTTACCCAAAAAATAAAAAACAGATCGCAGACAATAATTGAATCTTATATTTCTGCGCTATTTTATGATTGAATTGAAAAAAATGAATAAAAAACTAATTTAAAAATAATAAAGGAAAAATATGCAAAATATTAAAGAAATAAAACTATCTTATTCTTCGATAGATAGATTTTATAATGATATTAAAGTTGATGAATCGAATTCATTAGTTCTAGAAGAAAAAGCACTAGAACTACTAAAACAATATATGTTGCAAAATGAATATTTATTCTTTGAAAAGGGTGGTGAATTGCAAGGAATAAATGAATTAACAATTACTTTATCAACACCACATGAATTTAAATCTATAAAAGATTTTATAAAACAATGAATAATTGAAGTCAAAAATAAAAACAATATAATAAGAGGTAATTTTAGTGTAAATGAATTGGAAAATTCTATTAAAAAGGGATTTTTATCAGTTAAAAACTGAACTGATAAAAATTTCTGAATGACTGCAATCAAACATAAAGCTGAGTACTTAGCATACGCTCCAATAGAACTAAAAAGTAACAAATTGTTTGTCATAAAATCGATCGAAAATAATGAAGATGCATACAAATATGCTGCTGATAAATTTAAAAATGACAAAGATGTAATAATGGCTTTAAGTAATGAATGTGGCCAAGGATTAAGTTGAATTCCAGATAAATTTAAAACCGACAGAGAGATTATTGTAAGTTTTTTAAACGAAGATGAAATTGCTTTAAATTTTGTTGATGAAAATTTAAGATATGACAAAGATTTAATACTCAGCGTTGATTCAATAAGAAGTAAAAATATACTAAGATATGCGCCATATGAAATTAAAAATGATAAATTGCTTGTTTTAAAACTTGTTAAAAAGAACTCTCATGCTTTAGAATTTGCATCATTTGAGCTACAGAATGACAAAGAATTTGTTTTACAAGCTATTAGAGATGGTGGTAGCGAGTTTGATATGTATCTTCACAGAAATATAGGTTTTATTAATAGAATTCTACGTAGCCGCTATACAAAAGGCTCAAATTCATTAGAATTCGCCTCAGAAGCATTAAAAAATGATAAAGATGTTGTTTTAGAAGCAATAAAAATTGACGGGTATGCTTTAGAATATGCTTCAGAAGAATTAAAAAATGATAAAAAAATTGTTTTAGAAGCGGTTAAAAATAATGGTGATGCATTAGAATTTGCTTCAGAAGCATTAAAAAACGACAAAGAAGTTGTTCTAGCGGCTGTTAAAAATAATGGTCGAGCATTACAATATGCTTCAGAAGCATTAAAAAACGACAAAACAGTTGTTCTAGCGGCTGTTAAAAATAATGGATGAGCCTTAGAATATGCTTCAGACGAGTTAAAAAACGACAAAACAGTTGTTCTAGCGGCTGTTAAGAATAATGGTGATGCATTAGAATATGCTTCTCACGAGTTAAAAAACGACAAAGAAGTTGTTTTCGAAGCCATTAAAGAAGATCGGAAAGCTTTAAAATATGCTTCAGATAGACTAAAAAATGATGAAGATATTATTTCTTATATAGAAAATATTTGTAAAGAACTTTAATTTAATAAATTTAATTATAGATTTAATAGTGTAAACATCATTGCAAATTGCGGTGATGTTTTCATTTTAAAATTTATTAATTTCAAATTCCATACAAAATAAATCAATTTTGTATTGATAAAACACCTTATTGACTTATATCTTATAAATATAATGGCACAATTAACAAAATTACAGAATATTAATGTACTCTAACTTAATTAAAAATATAATTAAAAAGTAGAACAAAAAATAGCAAAAACACTATAAATAAGCCTTTTTCGTTATTTTGTTATTTAAAAATTGAATTAAAAATTAAATACACCAAGCTTTACTTAGTGTATTTTTATTTGTTAATTGTTATAACTTTAATGATTAAATTTATTTATAAATCTATTATTGATTCATTGAGTAAAAAATCTTCTAATCCGACATATAAAATACCATTTTCATCGTGTTTTGGAATTATTTTGTTTCCTACTAAACTATTTTTTTAAATGAATCATCTATTTTTTTAAGCGGACTATTTCTTGCTGTTTTTTCTCTAAATTATCTATATTTAAGGCAGATTGGATATAGTATTTTTTGTGTCCTTTATTAATAATAAAATCAATTTCGAGTTGAACTTTTTCTCTTTTTGAATCTTTTTTTAAATTCATGTTTAACTACCCCAACATCAATATTGTATCCTCTGCGCAGCAGATCATTATAAATTATGTTTTCCATAATGTGAGTGTTTTCCACCTTTTTATTTCAAGTAGTTTAAAAATATATTTATGCTTAAATCCATTCATATATATGACTTAAAAATTTAAAGATATTGTAGTGAAAGAAGTGGATATCTACTTCTTTTTTGTTCAAAATCAATTTATTATTTATGTTTAATGCACATAAAAAAGCAACAAAAATGTTATTTATTACATTTGTTAAATTTTTCAATATTTTTAATAAATTTTAGTAAAAAAGCTTAATTTGTTAATTTATAAAGTTATATAATTTAGACAATAATTCATTTTTAATTATAATTATTATTTCATTTAAAAGGGAGAATATATGAAAATTATATTAGTTGGGGCAAACCACGCTGGTACATCTTTCATTAGAACATTAAAAACTGTTAATAAAGATGCTGAAATTACAGCTTATGACAGAAATACTAACACTTCATTTTTAGGTTGTGGTATTGCAGTTTGAGTTGCTGGTGAATTCGACGAACCAGGTGGACTATTTTACTCATCACCAGAAAGCTTAAAACAAGACTATGGTGTGAATCTAAAAACAAACCACGAAGTCATTGCTATTGATAAAGTTAAAAAACAAGTTACAGTGCGTAACAATGCAGATGGTTCAACATTTACAGACACTTATGACAAATTAGTTTTCGCTGGTGGTACTTGACCAATCGAACCAAAAATCAAAGGTATTGAATACAATAAAATTGTTTTATCTAAACTTTACCAACACGCTCAAAAATTAATTGAATACGCAAATGATAAAGACATTAAAGATGTTACTATTGTTGGTGCAGGATACATTGGTGTTGAACTTGTTGAAGCATTCCACTTAAAAGGTAAAAAAGTTACTTTAATTGATGTTAACAAACGTGTTACAGGTAACTACTTTAGCGAAGACTTTACAAATGTTATGGAAGAAAACATGCGTAAAGAAGGTATTAAACTTGCTTTAGGTGAAAAAGTTGTTGAATTCAGATCAAAAAATGGAAAAGATGTTTCAAGTGTTGTTACTGACAAAGGTGAATACAAAACAGATCTAGTCGTAATGTGCATTGGCTTTAAACCAAGAACAGACTTTGTTGACCTAGAAAAACTACCAAACGGCGCAATTTTAGTTGACGAATTCCAAAGATCAGTTTCAGATGAAAACATTTATGCAGTCGGTGACTCATGTGCACTAAAACATGCTGTTACTGGTGACAGTAGACACGTTGCTTTAGCAACAAACGCTGTTAAATCAGGTTTAGTTGCTGCATTACACATTGCCGGTGTTAATGTACCATTCCCAGGCGTAGCTGGTACAAACGCAATTAATGTATTTGATTGCCACTATGCAGGAACAGGATTCACAGAAGAAATGGCAAAAGCTAATGGTTTTGAACACGCTGCATCAGTTCACTTTGAAGACATGGATAGACCAGAATTCATGAGAGAAGCCGAAAAAGTTGCATGTACCATTGTTTATGACAAACAAACATTAAAACTACTAGGTGTTCAATTAGGTTCATGAGGTAAAACAATTCACGCTGAAACAATTTACATGTTTGCTTTAGCAATTCAAAAAGGCTTAACATTACCAGAAATTGCTCTAACAGACGTATTCTTCTTACCTCACTTCAACAAACCATTTAACTTCTTCTTAGTTCCAATGCTAAAAGCATTAGGCATTAACTACAAAAAATAAGTATTTTAAGCAAGTTTAGACTTGCTTTTTATTTTGCTTTTAATTGGTCAAAGTATTTAAGCAACAAAAAATGCGTATGATACGCATTTTCTTGTGAATTGGTAAATTTTATAATCCTAAAAAAGCCTTATTATTCAAGAGTATCAACTTCACCATTGTCTGTTGATTCTTCAGTTGCTTTAGGTTTTCTAGCTTTTGATTTTCTTTTAGATTTTTTTCTTTTTTCTTTGTTGTTTTCTTTTTAGGGGTTTTTTCTTTTTTCTCTTTTTCTTTATCCTCTTTTGGATCGGTTTCAGATTTATTTGATTGTTCTTTTTCCTTATTTGAATCTTTTGGAGGTTGACTTGAATCACTATTTGTCTCAGTGTTGCCTGTTATAGGAGGTGTCGCTACATTTGATTCCGGTTTTTCTGATTCTTTTTGTTTTTCTGGAGAAGTGCTCGCATTTTGTTTTTCATCTTTTAAAGATTCGCTAGGTTGTGTGTTTGGTTTTAGTTCTTTGTTTTCTGGTGTGCTTGTACTATTTTCTGAGCTTGCTGATGTTGATTTTGAGGTTAGGTCAAGGGTTTGAGAAAACTCTTCAGTTCCTTTTTTATTATTTTTATCAAACAAAACTCATTTTAGAGTGTATTTGTCATTTTCTTTGACAACTTTAATTCCACGACTATTGCCGCCCTTAAGGCTAATGTTAGCTTCTTTGCCCTTTTTACTATCTTTATTTGTGTTGACTTTTTCTCATCCAGAGACACTATTTGAAACTGTGATATATGTTTTAGATTTGTCAGCAGCTTTGCCTAATATTACTTTTCCATCACTTATTTTCAGAACAGATTTTTCACTTGAAATAACTTTATCTAATAATGCAGGAATTTCACTTTTGTGATCTTCATTTACTACAAAAAGTGCACCCTTAACAGAAGGTTCATATAATTCGGGCATTAAATATTTATCTTTTTCACTTGTATTTGTATTTCCGTTATCTGCCTGGTCTTTTGGAAGAATTTCATGGTTTTCGCTATTGTTACCGGGCTGCGCACCATTTTCTGGTTGTGTTTGTTTACTTGGGTTATCTTGTTCGCCGCCTTCTGGAGTAGTTATCGCTTCATCGGTTTTAATTAGGAATCCAGTAAATTCTTTGGTTATTAAATTCGATTTTTCTTCACCTTTTTGGATTACAAATTCAACGCTTAAAATTCCATTTTTATCATCTGGGCGCAAACTAACATCGGTTTTTTGATAGCCATCCTCAATGTTTGTAAATTCAATTTGATTTTCTTTAACATCGCTTGCATGAGTTTTGCTTGCTTCGCCAATAAATTTAACTTTTACATTTGCTGCTACAGTATTAATATCTTTTTCTTGTTCAACGGTTTGTGTATTTTTTTTGATTTCATTGACTTCTTGCTTATGGCAAGAAGTTAGTGAGATAGGTAATGTTGTCGAAGATAAAACTCCAACACTTAATAGTAATTTATGTTTTTTCATCACACCTCTAATCATTGTTTTTATAAAGTATATTATTATGCTTGTTTGATATATACGTATATATGTATATATCAATATATTTAAAGCTATTTAATTATATTATTTTATTTTTTTTAACCTGTTTTATTAAGCTTTTAGACCCATTTTCTCAGAAAAATTTCCATTATTTTTAATTGGATTAAACACCCAAATATGGAATTCTTTTTTAAAGAGTGCAAATGTCGTATAAGCCCATTTTATAGGCATATACGACTTTTTGTTTGCCCCATGTGGAAAAGAACTTGCTATATATATATATATATATATATAATTTTGAAAATTTTTTCCATATAGATTGGACTGAAAGTGAGTAAAGTTATATGCAACAACTAGTACTAGCTACAAGAATAATTACTTATATAGGTATAGGCATTACCACCCTATTTACCGCAATATTCTTTTTGCAAATTTTTTATACTTTTTTTGCCTTGTTTATAAAAAATAAACGCTTTAATAAAACTAATAAATTTAATAATCACTGCATTATTATTCCCGCCCATAATGAAGCACATATCATTGGTGATTTAATTAAATCACTTAAATCTATGAGATATCCTAAACAATACTTTAAAGTTTTTGTGGTCGCAGATAATTGTACCGATAACACTGCACAAGTTGCTTTGCAAGCAGGAGCTGATAAAGTTTACGAAAGATTTAATAAACAATTAATTGGGCCAAATTTTGCAGTACATGAAACATTATTAAAAATAAAAGATGAATTTGGTGATTTTGATTCATTTTCATGATTTGATGCTGATAATATTGTTGATGAAAATTGATTAAGCATTATGAATGATGCTTTTAATGATCCTAAAAAATATGATTATTTTACTTCGTTTAGAGACACACAAAACTTTGAAGATAATTGAATTTCTTCAGCTTACTCAATTGAATTTTATCGTTTAGTATCACAAGTCGCTACAACGCGTTCAGCATTTAGAAATCCACATATGGTTGGTGGAACTGGATTTATGGTGCGTTGAAGTCTACTAGAGAAAAATGATTATTGAGGCAAGTATCAATCAATGGTTCATGATACTGAGTTTAGTTTTGATGCACTTGTAAATGGCTATAAAGGTGTATATGTAGACCAAGCAAAATTTTATGATTTACAACCAACTGACTGAAATATATCTTGAAAACAAAGAACACGATGAACTGTTGGCAATTATAAATTAGGGAGTTTAATCAATAAATCAATATTTAAAAATTTATTTTTTAAATTGGAAGCCCCACAGAAAAAACTTAATTATTTAGACTATATAGCAATGCTAACGCCTTCTTGATTATTTTTCTTTACTTTGTTAATTATAAATACAACTATTACTGTTTTAAACTTGGTCTTATTAGCAAATAACATTGATAATATAGGAGTATATTTAGGTGCATTATCATTACCTATTATGTTTATCTATTATTATCTAATTACTTTTTTTATGGGTCTGTGTGTAATTATTAGACAAGCAAAGAAAATAAAACGCTTTAGCCCTTGAAATAAATTTAAAGCATTAATTACTTATCCTATCTTTATCTTTTTAAATATACCAATATCGATGTACGCTTCAAAAAATAAAAACATGAAATTTGTTAATACCCAAAAACAAAGATCACTAAATACTAAAATTTAATTATTAAAATAAAAAAAAGCTCGAGTTTGTTGCTCGGGCTTTTTGTATTTTTTTTAACTTTCTGATGTTGTTGCCGTGTCTTTTGGACCTTCTTCGGCTGGAGCTGCTGGATCTTTAGGACCTTCTTCGGCTGGTGCTACTGGATCTTTAGGACCTTCCTCTGCTGGTGCCACTGGATCTTTAGGACCTTCTTCAGCTGGCGCTACTGGATCTTTAGGACCTTCCTCTGCTGGAGTTGCCGTGTCTTTTGGACCTTCTTCCGCTGGTGCCACTGGATCTTTAGGACCTTCCTCTGCTGGTGTTGCTGGATCTTTAGGTCCTTCTTCAGCTGGAGCTACTGGATCTTTAGGACCTTCTTCGGCTGGAGCTGCTGGGTCTTTTGGACCTTCCTCTGCTGGAGTTGCTGGATCTTTAGGACCTTCCTCTGCGGGTGCTGCTGGATCTTTAGGACCTTCTGAGCTGCCACCAACACTTGGGTCGTCGCCTTGAATTGGTTCCATAGGTCTTGTTGTATCTCCCGGTTTTTTACCATCTCCATTGATTGGGTCGGCTGGTTTTGTAGTATTACCAGATTGCCCACCCGTGTTTGAACCGTCATTATGAGTCTTAACTTCATCGATTAAATCTGATTCTTTTTCACCATCTTTAACAATTATTTTTGCAACATTATATGTTTTACCATCTTTTAGAGATGAAAAATCAACTGTTCCATCTTCTTTAATTTTTGTTTTAATTGTTTTAGCACTACCACTAGAATTCGATAAAACAACTGTTACTTCTTTTCCTTTGTGTAAGATAAATTTTGCATTTAATAGGTCTTTTTGTTCATTAGATAATTCGTATTTAACCTCTGAGTTTTGCGTAATTTGCTCTGGAGTTTTTTGTACAGTGTTGTCTTTTTTGTTTTTAGCGTTTTTAGTTACAATGACTGAAGCTGTAACTACTGCACCAACAGTTAAAACCGATAAACCTGTGGCCAACAGTATTTTAGTTTTTGCCATTTTTTCTCCTTTTATCATCAATTATTTTCCATTGAAATTTCCGAAAATTATCAATAGTTATTTTGATTTTACAAAAAAAAAAAAAATGCGCGATTGGTCAAAAACGCATAAATTTGTGGCTTTTTGTGCAAATAAAGCTAATATTTCCACATTTACTAAAAGTAATCATTTGTATTTTTATACAAATAAATATTTATTATTTCTAGTCATTTGGCAGTATCTTAATACACTCTATTGAGTTATTTTGTTTTTCGATTGTGTTTAATTTTAAAATAACAGCATTAAATTGGCATTTATTGTTTGAAATTTGAAATTTTGATCTGCTCCCATAGCGCATATGTTCATAAACTTCTTGAAAATTAGCACCTATTGCACAATTATATGGCCCTACCATACCAACATCTGAAATAAAACAAGTTCCATTTTTTAGAGTATGTGCGTCATTTGTTTGTACATGAGTGTGTGTTCCACAAACAGCGTCTACTTTGCCGTCTAAATATTGAGATAACACTGCTTTTTCACTTGTTGTTTCAGCATGAAAATCAACAAAGTGAAAATCAGTTTTTTGGCCATTTTCAATGACATTATCAATTGCATCAAAAAAGTTTTGTGCATACTCTTCTTTTCACGGATGAAGTAATTTGTTAAATGTAATACCCATTAAAGAAGTTACCCGAAGTGTGCAATCATTGATTTTGAACACATTACTGCCTTGTCCAGCATATGAGTTTGAAATATTTAATGGTCTAATCACGTCGGGATTTGAAATTATTTCAAATATGCCATTTTGTGCTCATACATGATTCCCAAGTGTAAAAATATCAATGCCAATTTTTTTTAGTTGTTCATAATCTTTTTTAATAAAACCTTTACGATCTGAAACATTTTCCGCCTGAGCAATAGTAACATCAATATTGTGTTGTTTTTTTATATTATCTAAATGTTTGGCAACCATATCAATCCCAGGTTGTCCAAAAATATCTCCAATAAATAGAAGATTTAATTGTTTATTCATATTTCCTCAAATCTACAATATAACTATAGCATATTTGTATAAATTTAATTTATATATTTAGTATATATTCGGTCCAAATTAAGAAAAAACACCTAAATTAGGTGTAAAAATTTGAGTATAACTCATATGGCGGGGGTTAAAGGAATCGAACCCTTGCAAGCAGTTTTGGAGACTGCAGTACTACCATTATACTAAACCCCCATTTCGCACATGGCGAAAAAGTTGTATTGAATTGTAAAATGAATATATTAGTAAATTATTTGTTAAATTTAAAGTGGCAAATATCACCATCTTTCATAACGTAATTTTTGCCTTCAGATCTAATTTTTCCTGCTGCTTTAACAGCGGCTTCTGATCCATAAGAAATAAAGTCATCATAATTTATAATGTCAGCTTTAATAAATTTGTTTTCGAAATCACTATGAATAATACCTGCACACTGGGGAGCTAACATTCCATTATTAAAAACTCAAGCCCTAACTTCAATTTGACCAACTGTGAAGTAGGTTTTTAGATTTAGTAAGTCAAATGCTTCGCGGGTTAATAAATCTAGTCCACTGAATTTAATTTCATAAGAATCAAGCCATTGTTTTGCTTCGTTTTCATCAAGTTGTGAAACTTCACTTTCTAATTGAACGCAAATTGGTAATATTTTCTCGTTTTGGTTGCATGAATTTTTAAATTTCATAAAAAGAGCATCATTTTCATAGTTTGATATTTGTTGTGCTGACAGGTTCGCTACATAAATCATTGGTTTGTAAGTCAGTAAATGATATGATTTGATAATTTTTAATTCTTCTTGAGTTAAGCTTTCTAAGGTTCTAGCAGCAAAACCATTTTCAAGTTTTTCTTGTAATTTTAAGCAAAGATTTTGTTCTAAAATAGCAGTTTTATCGCCAGATTTGGCTTTTTTTGCAATTCTATTTAAAACATTTTTAACTGTTTCAATGTCAGCTAAAATTAACTCCATATTAATTACATCTTTATCATTAACTGGGTTAACTTCATTTGCAACATGCATTATATCTTTGTCTTCAAAACATCTCACCACGTGAATTATTGCATCCACTTCTCTAATATTGCCAAGAAATTTATTTCCTAGTCCTTCACCTTTTGAAGCACCCTTAACTAAGCCAGCAATATCAACAAAATCAAATGTAGCAGGAACAATTTTATTAGGATTAACAAGTTTTGCTAATTCATAAAGTCTTTTATCTTTAAGAGGAACTGAACTAATATTTGGTTCAATAGTTGTAAATGCATAGTTAGATGCTTCAACTTGATATTTTGTAAGCGCACTAAAAAGTGTGCTTTTGCCAACATTTGGCAAGCCAACTATACCCGCTTTTAATGACATATTACTCCAATCTTATTTTTACTTATTTATTCATTTTTCTAAACAATAAGTAAAAATTTAAAATTAAACTTTATTTAAAATTTCAAAAGCATGAACAACATCATTTACTTTACCTAGTATTGTTATTAAATCTGCACTTTGCAACATTGTAAATCCGCTAGGTAAAATTGTTTCAGAATTTCTTTTTATTAACACAACACTTAGTCCTTTTTCAATAAATTTACAATCTTTCAGAGATTTATCGAAGTATTCGGGATTGGTAAGTGAAGTAGTTCCCATCACAAAATTATCGCCCAATTCTTGAAGCCCCATTGAATATTTAGCGAAATTTGGATTAGCAGCAAGAAGTGCTGTACGCATTCCTGCTTCTTGTTCTGGTTTGATAATAACATTAACGCCTATTTGTTTTAAAACATTGGCATGGCGTTCAGAGTGCGCACGAGCAATAATATTTGTAACCTTAATTTCAGTTAATGCTGCTACTATTTCGATATTATCATTGGTTGCAACAACAACCATATCCATATTTTGAATCCCAAGTGATTTAAGTGCCTTTGGCTCGGCAGCGTCAGCCACAACCAATTTATCCACCAATTCTGAGTAGTGTGTTAGGTTTTTTTCATCTTTGTCAACTACTAAAAGTGAAACATTCATATTTAGTAACTGCTTAATAACGGCATCGCCAAATCTGCCAACACCAATGACACAAATATTTTGAACAACTTTTTTCTGCATGATGCTCCTTATATATTAATTAATTATATTTTAGTATAAATATATTTCAAAGAGTAAAACAATTTAAGTTTCTGAACGCAGAAAGGCGAAAGTTTCACTTGTTGAAAACTTTTAAAAAATAAAGAAATGAAAAAATTAATTGTCTGAGATTTATTCGGCGGTGGCGTTAACTCTGTTTATAAAGCGATAGGAGATAACCCAAATTTTGAAATTTATACGTTCGACCTGTTTCCGGAACGTTATCATAATAAACAATTTGTAGTAGACTTGAGCGAAGAGTTTGAGTGATTAAAAAGGCATTTTAGTGCTTTTCCAAAACCTGACATTATAGTCGCTAGCCCCCTTTGCCAATCGTTTAGTTCTATTTTATCATTAAAAGGTGGTGGCACTTGCTTTTGAAAATATAAAGACGAGACAAGAACTGCACTAACTGAGAGAAGCGTTAAAGAATTTGAAAGTTTAAAAAATGGGTTTACTAAATATTTAGACGCGGACAAACAATTATTTATTAAGCGACTTGGTCAAAAATGCATTGACAACACTATAAATCTTATTAAAGAATTCAAACCGCGTTTTTGATATATCGAAAACCCAAAAAGTTCGCTAATTTGAAAATATATCCAGTACAACCGCGACGACTTTTACAACGAGACTTTTGCATTTAATGAAACATATTATGGTGACTATGGATATTTACAACCCAAACCTACCGTGTTTCTGTCTAATGTTTTGTTTGATTTAAAAAATAATAACTCGTTAAAAATCGTTAAAAATGGCAAACGCAAACAAATATTCAGAAATAACGAGTTAATTGCTGAAATGTCAATAAGTGACCGAATGTTGCCGTCTTTACGCAATCATAAATATAAAACAGAAGGGAACTTCCAAGCAAAAGAAGCGGCAAATGTTAGTGCTATTCCTTCTGAGTTACTGAAAGATATTTTTGAAGATTTTTTAGACATTTACAGAGACATGGAGTACGAGGAGTTAAGCAATGAAGAAAATTAAACTAGAACCTAACCAACTTGAAAGTTATCTTAACCGCTACCTTGTAATTACGACAAAAGACAATGTGAGTGTTAAGGGCGTGCTAGGGATTTGCTGACATTCTCCGAACCTTTTAACAATTACAAATGAGCAAAAAGGCTACATTTTAAGGTTCGAACATATAAAACACTTGCGCCTTTTAAACTCTGACAAAATCATAGACGCAAGCACACTAAAACGAACTTTTAAATATGTGCTTTATAGCAGAAGAACCAAGCACCCAACCAAGCCAATTTTTAAAACTTACAATCAAGCAAGAGAATTAAAAAAATCGCTAAGTGCTGAAACTAGCGAAACAAGCGAATAAATAATGTTAATTATTATAGTTTGGTGAATTCATAGAATGGGCTGGTGATAACACTTAAACAATAAAATAATAAATTATTCCGCGAGCAAATTGTTAAATAACTCGACAACCTGACTTTCGTTGCTTTGGATATTTTCAAAGACTAGACCCTTTATTTTGAAAAATTCAAGCACTAAATTCACTAAGGTTTGCAACTCTTTATAGTTTAGGTTATTTTGTTTAATGTTAAACTCGCAATGTGTCGCGTAATTTGTAAAATAATGCGCTTGTAATTTAATGAATTGGTCTAAATGTAAATTTATACCACCCGCAACTCCGGTGTTGATTTTAAGGGGTAAATTTGAACGCTTAAAGAATATTAGCCCTTTTGTTTGGTTGGTCTTCTCTGAGTGGTGTTGAATGCAAAGAGTTTGCAAGTTCTCGGGGTCTAAAAATAAATTTTCATTATTGCGATGAGAGATTATATGGTCAACTTGTAGGTTAAACGTGGTCTCACATTTAACACAATAAGGTTGCTTTCATAAATGCTTATCGCGGAGCGCAATTCAGCGTTTTGAATTGTATGGATATTTTCAATTAATCATATAAAAAATTATAACAATTAAGGAGTTAAGAATGAAAACAGTTGAATTATTTGACTTGGAAGTGCTTCAGTTTAAGTCATTGTCACATTTAAATAAATACCTTACGTGCTACGGGGTGTTTTGCCCAATTGTTGAAGGTTGAAACGCTGGCGGAAAAACTACAACTCTTAGTGCTTTAACTCATTTATTATTAGGTGGCATTGACGTTAATGGCAATAGAACTAACAGTATTGAACCAATAACAGCAACCCTGCACCTATATGTTGACGGGGAAAGTTGATTTATTCAAAATACACAGAGTAAAACCTGAATATGAAAATCAGCAAACCAAGAATATAACGCTTATAAAAAAGGGCTTGAGGAAGTTTTAGGAATTAAAAAACAACATTTACGCCTTTTGTGTTTGCCTGACTATTTTATAAATTTAAGTGGAGCAGCTCAGCGAGAAGAGTTTATTGCATTATTAGAAAATTCACCTTTTGTGCTTAAAAATTTAGATAAAAAATTCGACATTGCAACCATACTAAAAGAACACGGTTCAATTATTAATTACAAGAAAACGCTAAAAGATAGACTGAAAGTAATCGAAGCAAATTTTGGATTTCTTACAATGCTTGAGTCTTATTCGGTTAATATTAACTACTCTTTTGAATTAAAACACACAGCACGAGATGTTGCACGACAAATAAGAGAGATAGAGCAAGAGCACTGAGAAAAAGCAAAAATTAACGTTATAAATGAGTTAAATACTGTTATCTCAATTGAGAATGCTTTAATTGCTTTATTTAATAAAGAAGTTGAAAAAATGAGGGAGATTTCTTGCCTTGGTTGACTTGTGCATATTGTTCAGGACGAAAAAACGGGTCAAGAATCGCTAAAAATAACACACAACGGGGTAGAGTATAAAAATTTAAATCAAGCGAAAAAAATGCAAATTGCTTGCCAATTCTCGGTGTTGTTCCAAAATCTTATGGAGATTAATTTGCCGTTATTTATTGATAACTTTGAAAGAATAGACGAAGGAAATGCCGAACTTATTGAAGATATAACCAAAGACCGCCAAGTATTCGTGACAAGGGTGACTTATTAATGATTATCACAAGTTTTGGTTCTTCTTCCTTAGGTAGCTGCTATTTAATAAAGTTTAAAAATTTGAATGTTGTTATAGATGCGGGAATAAATGTAAAACAATTTACAAACCACAAATATTATGCTGATTTAATGACCGCGGATTTGCTTTTAATTTCACACGAGCACCTTGACCATGTTAAGTATTTAAAAAATTTTTTAGCTTTTAATAATCGGGCGAGTGTTATTATTAACCCTTTATCATTTGCAAGATTAATGACAATATATCCAGAACTAGAAAAATACAAGCACCGTTTTGTTTTATTGGATTATTTCAAGCATTTAAAAATTAGCGGGTTGCACATTTCAACATTGCAAGCTGTTCACGATTCCGCCGCTAATAATGCTTATCAATTAACAAGTCAAAGCGGAGAACAGTTGTTTTTTATGACTGATTGAGGTTCTTTTGAATATTTGCCGTTAATGCACCATAAGTTTATGAGTAATTGTATTTTTATGATTGAAAGCAACCACCCAGTAAATGCAAAGCAAACACAGTTATATCAAGAGCGGAGTTTTTCAAATGTTGGGCACAGTAATTCAGAACAAGCGTTGCGACTTGTTGAGATTATTGAAAAACAAAGCGGGCTGAATGTAAAAAATAACGTTTTTTGAATATCTACTAGCCCCGGTTTCTATGATTATTTAAAAAAGACCGACCCATATGGGAAAAGAATACACCCGACAAACATTGAGGAGCATTGTGTCTAATCTAAAAGAAAAGAACGTAGAAAAAAAGATAGAGCGAGAATTAAAGAAACAAGGAGTGCCATTTTTTAAAGTTGCGGGCGGATTGTTTCAAGTTTCGGGAATGTGCGACTTACTTATCTTTAACCGTTTCACAACTTACGCATTAGAACTTAAAAGCGAATTCAAAAGAAGCAAACCAACCCCGCTGCAAATTTTACAAGCGCATAATTTTATGAATGATTTAATTTGGGTATTTGTTGATAATAATAACTATAAGTGAGTGGTTGACAACATTGTAAAAAATAAGAAGTCGGTTTTAAAACACTACGGACAAAAGCAGTTATCTTATTGGAGAAAGTACATAAACAAGCATGAAAAAACTTTATAACTACCAGAAGCAAGCGATAAATAAAGCACTAGCACACGACCGCTTTTTGTTGGCTTTGGATATGGGGCTTGGTAAAACGCTATGTGCTATTAATTGACTAAAACACATAAAACAAACCTGCTCATTGCCAACGATTATAATTTGCGACCCGTTAAAACTTAGCGATTGATTTGACGAATACACAGAACAGCAAGTAGCGGGCGAAGTTTTTATAGTTAAAGACAAACACAGCATAGCAGAATTCCAAAACATATCACAAGCAGCAAACAAGGTTTTTATTGTTAGTTATCGTCGGTTTAGTAATTTGTTCAAGAAGTTAAACTTAGGCGCGGGTCTTAATGTTATTATTGACGAAAGTCAGGCGCTTAAATCTCACACTAGCCAAATTAGCAAAAACTGTTTTAAACTATCACCCTACATTAGGCGCTTGCTGCTTTTAAGTGGCGATCCTATTTCAACTGGTTATATTAATTTATACCCACAAATGCGTCTTCTTAATTGTTTTGTTTCTGGTTATAAGTACGGTGACTTTTTGGAAGATTTTTGCAAGTATATTGTAATGAAAACAAGCGCTCAACCTTTTAAAATGATTACCGGATACAAAAACACGGATTATTTAATGCAATTATTAAAAACGCGGGCTTATTTTTTGAAAACTGAGCAAGCAATAGAATTGCCGCAAAAGCAAGCGTTTAAGTTTATAAGTTCTCCCACCAAGGACTACGAGACTTTAAAAAAGACAAAGACGCTCGCTACTAGCGATTGAAGTTTTACGGCTGATAGTGTAATGAAATTATTTCACGGGTTAAGAATGATAATAGGCGGAAGCATTAAAAGCGATCAGGACAATATTATTGAACTAAATACTAATAAAATTGAGCAATTAGAAACACTTATAACTTCAAGCACTTACAACTTTTCGGTGTTTTATAACTATCAAGTAGAAGCACAAGCAATTAAGAAATTGTGCGAGAAGTTAAAAATTAAATGTTATGAAATAAACGGTCAACGCAACGACTTGAAACTGTTACAAAATGAAACGGAACGCTTTATTGTAATAATTCAGTATTTATCCGGAGCGCGGGGAATTGACGGATTACAAGACAAAATATTTAACCAAGTATATTTTTCACTTACTTATTCCGGAGAATTGCATCGGCAATCATTGAAAAGAATACATAGGATAGGTCAAAGTAAACCAGTACGTTATTACTTTTTACTGGCTAAAAATTCGGTGGAAGTAAATATATTTAACGCGCTAAGAACTAGCGGCGATTACACGCTGAAAATGTTCGAAAATGATTTAGCAATAGGAGGCATATAATGAGGAATATTTTCCAAATTTACCAAGACGGCGAGAGATATTATTTAGTTAAATGTGTCTCTCCACAAGCCGACGGTGTTGACGTTGGATTTAATGAAAAAACACTCCAAGTAGTGCACCAATTAGAACCAACACAAGCACAAGAAGTTATTAGTTTTTTAAAACAAATAAATAAACCAATTGCCAGTGCTTGGTCAATATCTAATAGCGGTCTTAAATTTAACCAAGTAGAAAAAGCAATTAAAAAAAGCAAATAAAAACAAATTGAAAGAAGGTAATATATGGCTATAAATTTTAATAAAACCTGACTAGAAAGACAGCAAGAACTACAATCACAAAGTGTCACAATGAGTTCATTACCGGACGGAACTTATGAGGCGAAAATTACAGAAGCACACACAGAAAGACACCATAGCGGAAATTATGACGTTTTAGTCATAAGCGTTGAAATATCAAGCGGAGCATTTAAAGGGTACTCAAATTCAAAAACCTATTTTATTGACGAATTATACCCACACACAAGAAAACGCAGTTTTGACGAATCGCAATTCAATAAATTATTAAGCGACTTAGGATTAGGCTATAACACTGAGCGCGAGTTTATAAACGCACTTTATGACCTAAAACAAAAGGACGTAGTGTTTAAAATTGAAACAAGCGAAAAATTAAACCCACAAAGCGGCAAAGCATACAGAACGAAATATATTGACGCTGCCAATAAACCGTTTGTAATCAATAAAGAACAAACAACACAAACTCCAACAAGTCAGACAAAAACTCCAACAACTCAAACAGAAACTCCAACACCTAAAATTGACCATAATTTTGAATTAATAGATGACTTAATCTAATGAATTACGAGCAAAAACTAGCGGAATTTAGAAAAAACAGAGACGCAAGAGCGATAGGGAATGCAAATTTAAACAGAGCGGCGGCAAATAAAAACGACGAATTTTATACAACTTATAAAACTATACATAAAGAATTAAAGCATTGAAAAAATCAACTAGTAGGCAAAACTGTTGTGTTACCTTGTGACCCCATTTTTGGGCTTGTAGAGTATGAAAACTTTTCGGGCTCGCAATTCTTTAAGTATTTTCACGACAATTTCAAAGAGTTAAAAATTAAAAAACTTATTGCTTCGTCTATTACATTTGATGGAACAAATACAAAAGTATATGAATATGACGGAGAAAACTTAACCGAAACAGAAGTACCAAGCAACGGTGATTTTAGAGACCCAATAATGCAAGAAATTTACGCAAAGGGCGACGTTATTATTACTAACCCACCGTTTAGCATAATTACTGATTTTTTTCAAATGCTTCAAAATCTAAAAATAGACTTTTTGATTATTGCACCTATTCATGCAATCGGGCGACCATTAGTTTTTAACAATTTTAAAAAGGGAGCATTTAATTATGGTTATAGCGTGGTTGAGGCTGAATTTATGAAGTTAACCGAAAAAGAAGGTGAGTTTATCTCTGGCGGTCCTAATTGTCCCTGAATTACCAATTGAATTAAAGAAGAAGAAGAAGAAGAAGAAGAAGAAGAAGAAGAAGAAGAAGAAGACATTTTCAAAGGTCAGGAATGACTAGTTCAACAATATAAAATTATTAACGTCAATCGAGTTGCCGAACTATCCAAATTTTTAAATGCAGTAGAAACGCCAAGAGATTATATTTGAGCATTGCCGATAAGTTCTTGACAAAATAAAAAAGTGCGCGACAACTTCGACCTTTATTGTGTTTCAAATGTTAAGTGCCAATACCCAGAACACCAAAACAACCACCCGATAAAAATACATATAGAAGGAAAAGAAAAATTCGCTAGGTTATTTCTAACAATTAAAAAAGGAATTCAGAATAGAACAATTAAAAAAATAATATTTTAATATTAGGAGAATAAGTGAGTAAAAAATTAGAATTGATACCATTAGACCTTTGAGTTTATGACATAGAAGTATATCCTAAGTTTTGGTGTGTAAGTTTTTACAATGTTAAAACCAAAGAAATAAAAACCTTTAAAATTGGCGAACACTTAAAATTGCAAAGATTTATAGACGAAAAATTAAAAGGTCAATTTGTAGGTGGGTTTAATAATTCTAATTATGACGACCACATATTAAAAGAAATATTACAAGGCATTAACCCCAATGGCTTAAATAATTGAATTGTTAAGCACAGAAACAAACCTTGAGAATGACCTTATAATCAAAAAATCAATCACAGTTTTTTAAGTTTTGACGTTCTAAAATTATTAGGACCGGGGCGTTTATCTTTGAAGAAATACGAAGCGTTTTTAGGTTTAGCAATTAAAGAAACACAAGTGCCCTTCGATTATGACAAAGAACTAACACCGGAGCAAATAGAGCAAGTTATAGAGTACAACATTTATGACGTTAAGGCTACCGCGTTTTTGTTCTTAAAATTTATAGACCAGTTCATTATTAGGCTTAAACTAGTTGAAGACTACAACTTGCCAAATGCTGCACTTCATCAAACAATGACCCAAATTACGGCTAGTATATTTAACGCTCACCCGTCGCGGCTTGCTCGTTATACTGAATACTATTATGAAGTGCCGCAAAACATAAAAGAACTATACGCCAAAGCACTACCTGAATATAACTGATTAATCTCAAAGTTAGAGAGTACCAAGTTTTATAGCGAATACCACCCAGACTTTCAAAAAGAACAGGTAAATTTACAACTCAACGTCAATGGCTTAATTTATGAATTTAAGTCAGGGGGCTTGCACGCAGCACAGCAAACAATCATAGAAAACGACGCGCTAATTTATAACTCCGACATTGTTTCAAACTACCCAAATTTAATAGTTAAATACAATTACGGTTCAAGGGCAGCAAAAAACATGGAGCAAACAATAGCACAACTAATCGAAAAAAGAGTACAGAACAAAAAACAAGGCAACACGCTTGTTAGTTCTTATATGAAGGAGTTAATAGTTAGACCTTTTGGCGCTATGGGCTTTAAGTTTTCTAATTTATGAGACAGTAAGCAGCGTATGTCAATTTGTTTAACTGGTGAATTAATTATCTTTTTTCTGGCTGTTAAATTGTCTAATTATGCTGAAATTTTACAAGTAAACACTGACGGGATAATGTACCAAATAAAAGACGTTAACAATTTGCCAAAAATTGAAAAGATACTTAACGCTTGACAAAAAATAACCATGCTGGATTTAGAAACCACCCAATTTGCTAAATTATGACAAAAAGACGTCAACAATTACATATTAGTAAACAAAGAAGGCGAAATAAAAACAAAGGGCGGAATGGTTAAGTATCATAATAAAAGATTTCACCACAAAGACTTTGACGAAGTGCGGGGAGTTGCAAATAATAATTTAACTGTATTAGATAAAGCGGTGGTTAATTATTTTGTCTATGGCATAGAACCAGAAACCACAATCAAGCAAGAAAAAGACCTTGTGGCGTTTCAGTTTATTTTTGACGTTAAAGGCAATTATTCTGCCGTATTTTATGGAGATAATGAAGTAGAAAAAGCGAGCGTTGTTAGAGTATTTTATACAAGACAAGGACAACCAGTTTTTAAAGCACAAAAAATAGAAGGCAAATGGCGAAAAGATAAGGTGCCGTTTAGTTCTGAACGTTGCACAATTGTTAATGATTCGGTTTTAAATAAACAAGCGCAAGAACTAGACCTAGATTATGAGTACTATGTGCTTTTGGCTTGATCAAGAATAAACCAATACTTAAATAAGACCCCAAAAAATGCAATAGAAACAACAAAATACCCGGGCGTCTGCTTTGAGTGTGGTTTGTGTTCTGCTTCTTTGCTTGACGAAATAGCAGTGCGAGAAATTTATGACGGAATTGAAGTTTGCAAAAAATGTTATTTTAATAATACTATTTAAAAATTATTAACACAAGACAAAAAATACGATTAAAGGAAGGGAATATGGTTCAACTAGTAGATAACGAAGCACTAAAAAACTTTTTAGAAAATGAGTCACGGTTTATTGTTTTAAACGACGACAAAACGCCAAAATTCGCATTCAAAGACAAACAAACGCACCTAAAATTGCGGGACGTTTATTCTGAAAGTAATTTAGGTCTTGTGCTTGATAATGATTATATTGTTATTGACGTCGATAACTCATTACACCCGCAAGAGGCTCAGAAATTAATGCAAATAATAGAAGAGTACCAGTGAGAGTGTAATATTATGAAAACCACTCGGGGCATGCATTTCTGGTTTAAGTTACCTGAAAAAATAAAAAACCAAGTGGCAGTTATTCTACCAGTTGGCATTCAGTGCGATATTAAAAGCGCAAGTGCTAATAGTTATGTTGTTATTAAACACAAGGGCGAGTTTCGCAAGTGGGTAAAATTCACTAAGTACATAGACAAATTACCGCAAGAACTAACCCCCTTGTCTACTCAATCATTTAAGAACTTGCCCACCCCAGTTGCTTTACAAGAAGGCTCAAGACGGGATAATTTATTTAAAAGATTGCCAACTCTTGCTCGCGGCGGTTTTAACCAACAAAGGGTTTTTAATTTGTTTAGTGTTATTAATAAATTGCTATTTGCTAACCCCTTGCCAAGTGTTGAAATTGAAAACATATTCAAAGGAAGCGAACAGTTTTTTGATAAGTCAGAACAAAGCCAATTTTACGTGGTCGACCATAATACCGGAAAACAAAACCTGAACCTTTTTTCTGTTGTTGACTACATTATCCAAAAATATAAGGTCGTTAGATATTCGGAACAGTTATTCTTTTTTAATGAAAATAAGGGAATTTATGAACTAAAACTTGACCGAGAAATTCAAACGATTATAGTTGACATTATCCCAAAATTAAAGGTTTCAATAATTAAAGAAATACAAGCGCAAATTTTAATAAGTACACAAATAAAAAACAAAATACCCGAAGAGCACATAATCGCACTTAATAACTGCTACTATAACTTAAAAACATTTAGAAAGTTGGAAGTGGACAGCAATTTATTTGTTATTAATAAAATTAACGTAGATTATGACCCAAGGTTAACACTAACAACACACGGGCGAACACTGCAAAAATTCCTTTCCGATATAACTTGCAACGACTTAACGCTTCAAAAAATACTTTTACAATTTATCGGCTATTGTCTAACTTCTAGCACAAAATACCAAAAAGCCTTACTTATATATGGACAAACCGCTAGCAATGGTAAAAGTACATTTCTTGATATGCTTGACTTCTTTTTTAGTAAAAACAACGTCAGTTATTTAGGATTTGAAGAACTAAGTCAAAGGTTCGCAACGTCTTCGCTAATTGATAAAATGATTAACGTTGGTGCTGATATTTCTACCGATTATGTTTCCGAACCTTCTACTTTCAAAAAATTAGTAACCGGCGACGCAATAAGCGCCGAATTTAAAGGCAAGGACCGTTTCAGTTTTAGAAACAAGGCTAAATTAATATTTGCAACAAATAAATTGCCAGCAACACAAGACAAGTCGGACGGGTATTTTAGACGGTTTTTAATTGTTCCTTTTAATAATGAATTTAGAAAAGAAAACAGAAACATAGACCGAAACATAAAAGAGCGTTTATTAACAAAAACAAACATGATGGTTCTATTCAGAATGGCAACAGAAGCACTAAGGGAATTAGAAGAAAAAGGAGAATTTGCAGAAAGTCAAACCGCTAAGGATATTACAAACGACTACATAAAAACCAATAACTCAATTAATGTATTTATTGAAAACGACATGGAAAGAAGCGACGAACAAATAAAAGCAGGAGAAGGCTTCAACAATTGCGCCGTAGTTGATAAATACGTAGAATATAAGCGCTTTTGCTTAGATTTTGGTTATAAATCTTACTCGCTTTCAAAATTTAAAGAAGAAGTGCTCCTTTACTTTAAAGAGATAAAAATGACAACCCGAAAAGTAAAATGCGACGAGCTGATAAAAGAAAAATTTATAGTCTTTTAATGCACGAGTTTCTCGTGTTTTTATTTTGCTTTTTTCAAATAAAAAAGGGGTTAACTAAACTAGGACAAAAAAAGTTAACAGTTTAATATTATTTTAACATCATAGCATATTGCTGTGGTGTTTTTCAATTTAAAATTGATTGAATTCTATAGTTGTTGTATCAAAATATATAATCAGCAATTATTTTTTTCAGATCTTCTAAAGTTATTTTACTGTAATCTAATTCATTTAAACATTCGCTTTTTATAATAGAAAATCAGTATTCAACCTCCCTATTATCCAAAGAATTTCCTACACGGGATAATGAAACAGTTCCTCCCATTTTATTTATTTTGTCAATATAGATTTTTGAAGTGTATTGAAATCCATGGTCTGAATGAATAATAAAATCTTTATCGATAGACATAAATGTATTTATATTATCCATAACTAAATCAATATCATTGTTTACAGATAATTTAAAATCTCTGATTTTTTTAGTTTTATGCTCAATTATTACAGACAAAAATACATGGTTATCCTTAACATCTCTTGGCGCTTTTACATATGAAACATCGGTAGCGAAAATATTTCTGTTTAATTTGTCATTGTAATCGCGTTTAACAATATCTGGCAAAGCGAATTTAGTGTTCTTAATTTCGCTCTTTCTTCTTTGTTTTCTAATTTTGCATATTAAATTCAATCTTTTTAAATCTCTTCCAAGACTTCGAGGGTTAATGTAAATATTATATTTCATAGAAATATAAGCACTCAACCTTAAGCGACCATATCTACCTTTGTTATCAAGAAAGGATTTTCTAATTATTGCATCGTTTTTGTGTTCCTTTACTTTTATAACTCTAGTTTTAAATTTTGCTACTGCTTGTCTGCATACATTAAAAATTTTTGCAGATTTACTGTAGGGAATATTTAGTTTTTTAGCTTCACTAAGTTTTCCTGATTTTGATTTATTTTTATTGATCTCGTAATATCTCTTAGCTATTTCTATTAATTCTTCTTTTGTGAATTCGTTTCAATCGGGTTCGATTGGTTTTTTAGGTCTACCACTACCTGGCTTTCTGTTCGCACCCTTTTTATCTAATAATTGATCTTGCATACCATTATTATAGTATCTTATAATTTTTCTGATTCTTTCAAGTAGATGTTTTCTCGTTATAAAATTTGTGTCTGGCGAAATATCATTTATATAATTTATTGTTTGTTTTAACCCAAATTCATTGTAGATTTTATAAATCATATCAAACTCTTCTTTGATAAAGTGTCTTGACATTTGTATTCTCCTTTTTGTTGCATTTGAAAATTTAAAAAAGCTAACACTTTTGGTGTTAGCCTCCCCCTTAAACTCGGACAAAAAAGCCAACACCTCAGTGTTAACTTTTTTTGTCCTGGTTTACTTGGCCTATACTAAGATTAATTAAGCAAAGTAATTATTCTGCGAAATCTTGATCGTCAATGTCTTGCACATCTTCAATGTTTAACTCTGAGAACAATTCTTCAACATCCATTAAGTGGGCTTCAAAATTGTCTAGTGAGTAATCTTCTTCAAGTATTTGTTCATCAAGTTTGTATTTAGAAGAGAAATATGAACGAGGATCACGAATATCGTATTTACCTTTTTGGTCAAAATTAGAGTTTGTACCAGCAGGAATTTTACGTCCTAGAATAATATTTTCTTTTAAGCCTTCTAATCTGTCGCTTTGTGCTGAAATTGACGCATTAACAAGAATTTTAGGTGTTTCTTGATATGATGCAGCAGCTAAAAATGAGTCAGATAATAATGGAGTTTGTTTTGCGCCTTTGATTTTAACTTCACCAAATGGTGGACGCTTGCCTTCAGCTAATAAACGAGCTGATTCTTTTTGGAATGCTAAAATATCTACTAATGAACCAGTAAAGAATTTAGAATCGCCAGTGTCTGTAATCATAACTTTTGAAAGCATTTGTCTAATAATGATTTCAATGTATTTATCAGCAATTGAGATACCTTGTAGACGGTAAAGTTTTTGAACTTCTTGTAGCAAGTAATTTTGTACTGAACGTGTGTCAGCGTATTTTAATAAATCACCTAAAACAACTGGACCTTCAACAATTTTTTGACCAGGAATTAGTTTGTCACCTTCTTTAACAACAATTCTACGGTCAGCTTTTGTTTCAAAAGTAATAACTTCTTTGTCATCAGCATCATTGAATATTTCAATATCAATGAATTTAATGTTGCGGTGTGATGTTTCAGTTGGTGAATAAATAGATAAAACTGAACCATATCCTGGAGAAATAATAGCAGGACGACCTCAAGGTGAGTCATAGGCGTCAATTAATTCCATTAGACGACCAAAACCACCAGTAATATCTTCAACACCAGCAACCCCACCAGTATGGAATGTACGCATGGTTAGCTGAGTTCCGGGCTCACCAATTGATTGTGCAGCAACAACACCAACAGCTTCACCAATGTTAACAATACGGTTTAAAGCTAAGTCTTTACCATAACATTTTTGACAAACACCATTACGTGAATAACAAGATAAAACTGATCTAATTTCAACTTCTTTAATGTTTGCAGCAGTAATTTTGTCTACTATTTCAGGTGTAATTAGTTGGTTAGCAGCAATTATTAATTCACCATTAGCATCAAAAATTGGTTTGTTAGTGAATCTACCCTCAATTCTTTCAGCTAATGATTCAATAATTGTGTTTGTTTTATTGTCTTTAATATCGTCAACAACAAAACCATAGTCAGTACCACAATCTGGTTCTTTAACAACAATACCTTGAGCAACATCGACTAAACGACGAGTTAGATAACCTGATTTGGCGGTGTTAAGCGCAGTATCGGTAAGACCTTTTCTAGCCCCGTGAGTTGATGAATAGAATTCATAAGCTGTTAGACCTTCAAGGAATGATGATTTAACAGGAATTTCAACAGTTGAACGAACAACACGTTCGTTTTCGGCATCGGCCTTAAGAATTTTAACGTTGTTATTCATAAGTCCACGCATACCAGCAAGCTGAACAAAGTTAGATGAATTACCACGGGCCCCTGATGTAAACATCATGAATAGAGGGTTATAAGGATCTGATTTAGTTACTTGTTTTAAATCATCTTCAATTGAGTTTTTAATTTCAGCTCATTTTTTGATTGATAAACTATATCTTTCATCGTCGGTTAGCATACCTTCTTCGAAGAATGATTTTAATTTTTCAATGTAAATTTCACCTTCTTTGATTTTATTTTTGGTTTCAGGTAGGGTAATAACATCACTAACTGCAATTGTAGTACCCGAAATAGTCGAGAATTTGAAACCTAATGCTTTAATTTTGTCTAAAACATTTGCAACAACATTAGTGTATCTAAATCAAACTGATTCAAGCAATTTAGTATAGTCATCCAATGTTCAAATAGCTTCTTCATTGTTGTAACCGGCTGTTACAATGTATTGAATTTCGTTAAATTCTTCATGGATAAATCTAGTTAAAATTTCAGCGTGTGAAATATCAATTTGTTCGCCTTTGTAATCTTTAAGTGCGGCACATTTTTCAAAGATTTTATCTAAATTATCTTTGTCAATGTCGCTAATTACATTAGCTAAATCTTCCATGCAAATAACACTTACATATTGATCATAAACGTTACGCACTATTTTAGCTATATCTTTTTTAGTAAGAGCTAAATTAATTGGCATTTGGGCAATATGCTCAGCAAAATTTGTACCTGGTTTGATTAAATAATGTTGAAGTTGTTGGCTAGATTTTGAACTATGAACAACTTCTTTACCATTTGCTTCAATATATTTACCAAAAATGAATTCAAAACTATTTGGAAAGGCTCTGTTAAAGATAAATTTACCAACAGTAGTTGTGATATATCTATAATTGCCATCTGAATTAATTCATTTTTTATTTACTTGTTCAATTGGTAATACAACTCTAGAATGAACACTAACAACTTTATTTTCGTAGGCTGTTAACATATCTTCATAAGTTGCAAAGAATTTACCCTCGCCTAAAGCGCCTGGTTTTTCTTGGGTTAGATAGTATAGACCAAGAATCATGTCTTGACCAGGGTTAATAATTGGTTCACCATCTTTTGGCCCCAAAATATTTTTTGAAGCTAGCATTAATTCTCGAGCTTCGCGAGCAGCTTCGGGACTGATTGGAACGTGAACAGCCATTTGGTCACCATCGAAGTCAGCGTTGAATGGGGTACATGAAAGTGGGTGCAATTTGATTGCTTTACCACGAATTAAAACAGGTTCATAAGCTTGGATACTTAAACGGTGTAATGTTGGCGCACGGTTTAGAAGCACTGGACGACCTTGAATTGCTTTTTCAACATATGGTCAAATAATTGGGTCTAAGTTTTCAACTGCTTTTTTACCCGCTTTAATTGAATTTATGTTGTTTTTGTCAGATTTAATAAGTTCTCTAATAATTCAAGGTTCAAATAATTTAGCCGCCATTTCCCGAGGAATACCAACTTGGTGCATTTTTAGTTCAGGACCAACAACAATAACTGAACGTCCTGAGTAGTCAACACGTTTACCAAGTAAGTTTTGACGGAAACGACCTTTTTTACCAGTTAATGCGTCAGAAATTGACTTGAATGGACGGCCATCTTTTGAGGCAACTGGGTTTGGTTTTTTACGCGCATTATCAATTAGTGAGTCAACTGCTTCTTGAATCATACGGTACTCGTTTTGCTTGATTAACATCGGAGCATCGGTTTCTTCTCATTTTTTAAGACGATTGTTTCTTATAATGATCCGACGGTAAAGTTCATTAACATCACTTGTTGAGTGACGTCCACCATCAAGTTGAACTAATGGACGCAAATCAGCTGGAATAACTGGCAAGTTGTAAATCAACATAGATTTAGGGTCTTGACCAGATTTAATAAAGGCATTAATTACAGTTAAACGTTTGTAAAGTTTAGATCTTTCTTGAATTTTAGCTGCACCATTAGGATTTAGTGAAATTTGTTCATTAATTTCTTCAATTTCTCTTTCAAGTTTACGAGCTTCTTCAGCTGGATCAACGTTTTCTAGTAGATATTCAATTGCTTTCGAACCAGTTGAAATTAATGCATCAGAGTATTCATGAATAATTTCGTTGTATTCATAAAAGTCAATACCGTAATCTTGCCCCATTTTCGATGTTGCTTGTTCAGTTAACTCAGTAATTGCTTCGTCGATAACTTCATAAGCTTCTTGCTCAAATTCATCACCATTAGGGTCAAATTTTTCTTTTAATTCTAAAAGCGCTTCATAATAAATAGCGGCAGCATCAGAAATATCAATAATTGTATTTTTCTTTAATGATTTTAGTCCGCCATCTTCAAGAACGATATGGCTTTTGTAATAAATTAGTTTTTCTAATTCAGATTTGGTAACTGATTTAGAAGAATTAGCAACTTTTAATCCTAATAATTTTGAAATAATTGAGTGGTCAATTTTAAAGAATCAAAAGTGAACAACAGGATTTTTAAGAGCAATATGACCCATTCTACTTCTACGTGTGATTTTAGGTAGAATTTTTGGTTTGTGTTTTACACACATTGGGGTTCTAATGCAATCTGTGTTTTCATCGCTACGTTTATATTTTGTGTTACATACTGGACATTTATAGTCAGTAGTTGGCCCAAAAATTATTTCATCAAAAAGACCTTCTCTTTCAGGTTTGTAGCTTTTGTAGTTAATTGTTTCGGGCTTAGTAACTTCACCATTTGATCAGTTTGTAACATCTTTGTCAGTGGCTAATGATAGAGTTATTTTGTCAATTGATAATTTGGATTCGTTATTAAATCTACTCATTTGTGCCTCCAAAAATGTCAAAGTGTTGTAAAGTATCTTGTTCGTCATCTTGTTCTGAGTGTTTTACATCTAATTTCATACCAAGACCACGTAATTCGTATTTTAAAACATTAAATGATTCAGGTTCACCAGGTTTTGGTAGCTCTTTACCTGAGGCAAGAGCTGCATAAAGTTGGTTTCTACCATTAATATCATCTGATTTGTATGTCAAGATTTCTTGAAGAATGTTTGTAGCACCATATGATTCAATTGCTCAAGTTTCCATTTCCCCAAATCTTTGACCACCATTTTGTGATTTACCACCTAATGGTTGTTGTGTAATTAATGAATATGGACCTACTGAACGAGCATGCATTTTATCGTCAACCATGTGGTTTAGTTTTAGCATGTACATAACACCAACAGAAACTGGGTTGTCAAATTTTTCACCAGTAATTGGGTCAATTAAAATTTGTTTACCAGTAGTTGGTAAGTTCGCTTCTTCAATAACATCATAAATTTCTTCTTTTTTAATACCATCAAAAGGTCTAGTTACAAATTTAGTTTGCAATGTTCTAGCCGCCATTCCTAGGTGGATTTCTAAAACTTGACCAATGTTCATACGCGAAGGAACACCTTGTGGGTTAAGCATAACATCAACAGGTGTTCCATCTAGTAAGTGTGGCATATCTTCTTCAGGAAGCACAATTGAAACAACACCTTTGTTTCCGTGACGTCCTGACATTTTGTCACCAACTTTGATTTTACGTTTAACAGCAATTGAAACTTTAACAATTTTGGTTATTCCATCTTCAAGTTGGTCTTTATTTTCTCTACTTAAAACTTCAACAGCAATAACTGTACCGCCATGGCCGTTTTTAACTTTAAGTGAAGTATCTTTAACTGGTTGCTGTCTTTGTTGTAAAACAGCTAAAAGTAATTTTTCTTCTTGTGAAGGGTTGTCGTCACCTTTAGGACTTACTCTACCAACTAAAACATCACCTGGTGTTACATCACTACCAATACGAACAATACCAAATTCGTCTAAATGACGTGTGGCGAATTTTGAAACGTTTGGTAAATCAGCAGTTAATTCGTCATCACCGGCTTTTGATGTTCTAAATTGAATTGTTTGTTCTTCAATGTGAATTGAGGTAAATACGTCATCTTTAACAAGTCTTTCGTTAAGGATAATCGCATCCTCGTAGTTGTAGCCTTTGTATGTAGAAAAGGCAACAACTACGTTTTTACCAAGTGATAATTCTCCGTCTTTAAATGATGCACCATCAACAAGTAAGTCACCTTTTTTAACTTCTTGTCCTTCCTTAACAAGTGGTTTTTGGTGTACAACTGTATCTTGGTTTGAACGTTGGAAGTTTTTTAAATAGTATGTATCAAGTGCATTTTTTGCGTTTCTGATTTTGATTTTTTTACCATCAACATATTCAACAAGACCATCATTGCGAGCAACGAAGTTTCCTGATGAATATTTAGCAATATCTGCTTCAATACCAGTGGCAACAAATGGTGCTTCAGCTTCTAATAATGGAACTGCTTGACGTTGCATGTTAGCACCCATAAGTGCCCGGTTGGCATCGTCATTCTCAAGGAAAGGAATACATCCAGCGGCAACAGAAACCATTTGATTTGGCGAAACTTCAATAAAGTCAATTTCTTCAGCTGAGGCAATTTGGTATGTGTAATTATGACGAATAGTAATATTTGTATCAATAATTCTGTTGTTTTCATCAACTTTTACTGTTGACTGAGCAATTTTGTAGCCCATTTCGTCAGCAGCAGTTAAATAAACAGGTTCTGAGTAATTAACAACACAATTTTCAACTCTATAATAAGGAGTTTGTAAAAAACCAAACTCGTTTACTGATGCATATGTAGCATAGTTTAAGATAAGACCAATGTTAGGACCCTCAGGAGTTTCGATTGGACAAATTCTTCCATAGTGGGTCGCATGAACGTCACGAACCTCGAATTGAGCTGTATCACGGTTTAGACCACCAGGCCCAAGTGAAGTTATACGTCTTTCATTACTAATTTCAGCAAGTGGGTTAATTTGGTCCATGAATTGCGACAATTTCGATGAGTTGAAAAATGTTTTCATTTGGTTAGAAATTAATTTATTGTTTGTCGCATTTTTAGGGCTAACTTTATCAGGTTCTTTAGCGCCCATTCTTTCACGTGTTGTTTTTTCAAGTTTTGCTAAACCAACTTTTAGGTTGTTTTGAATTAATTCACCAATCGCAACAATACGTTTGTTTGTTAGCGCATCAGGGTCATCATCTTGACCAATACCATCTAACATATTGAAATAATAGTTAATTGCAGCAATTAAGTCTGAAACTACTAAATGTGTTTCGTTTGCTTTTGGATCGGTTCCAATAACTCTAACAGGATCTAAACCTTTTTCCATTCATTTTTTGTTAGGGAAAACTTTTATAGAAATAATTTTATCCCTTCTTTTTAATGATGAGTTGGCAGGATCGTTTAATAATTTTGCATAAACTACATCAGTTTTTATGCATTTTAATTTTTCAGATGAAAGCTTACCGTTATTGAAGTTTCATTGGATTAAAACAGCTAACTTGTGAGTAATAGGGGTTCCAATTTTTAGACTAATTTCATCCCCATTTTTGTCTTTAATAACAAGATCTTGACCTAAAATAGTTCCTGAAATACGGTCAACTAGATTTAGTTTTATGTTTAACATATAACGTCCAGTTGCACTTAGGTTGTAGTGCTTTTTATGGAACAACATACTTGGAATTAAGTTTGCTATAGACTCATCTGAAACACGGTCGCCCTTTCTGATGGTTCTAAATAACTCGTCTTGACAATTTTTAATAACTTCCTCAGGTGTAAATTCTGTAGTTGCCTTTTTGTCTCTTTTGATTGATTCTAAAATAACATCAGATCTACCAAATAATTCAAAAATATCATCATGCATTATTCCTAATGCACCTAAGAAAGTAACAATGTTAACATTTTTATTTTTGTCAATTCTTATTTTTACACTGTCAGGGTTTTTTGATGTTACCTTGTGTGAAATTTCAACTCAAGAACCTACACGAGGTAATATTTCAACCTTGTTAAAAAGATCGTCAGATTGTTTATTTCTAACTCCACGACCAAAATACGCACCAGGCGAACGAATTAATTGACTTACGATAACTTTCTCGCTACCGTTGATAATAAAACTTCCGCCAGAAGTCATTAATGGTATTTCCCCAAGAAAAACAACGTCTTCTTTAACTAAACCTTCGTTTGTTGTTGTTGCTCTAAATCTACCATACAGTTTACCTGCGTAGTTGGTTCCTTTAACCTTTGCTTTAGTAACTTCATCGTATTCTTTTGCTGGAACTTCAAGTGTTGCAGTATTGGGAATATACTCAAGTGTAACACCTTTGTTTGCAGAAGAAATAGGATAGTGTTCTCTAATCGCTTCTTCGATACCAGTTTTCTTAAATCATTCAAAAGATTCTTTGGATGTTTTTAAAAAGTCTTGAACTTGGAATATATTTTTTGTAGAAGAATAATCTCTACGTTTGGTGCCTGAACCAAATTCGCTAACTTTGTACTGGAATTTATTTACATATTTTTTATTTAGCTGTTCCATAAAACTCCTTGATTATCGCGTATAAAATAATATTTGCTTAATTTAATAAGTAAATATATTTAATTGTAGCATAAATTATTATTAACAAAAGTAAAATTTTATTTTTTTTGCCAATGTAATTTTATAAATATATTTTTACTAATCAATTCATTTTTAAATTGATTTGGGAAAATTATTATCTTAAAAAATAGTTTATTAAATTAATAAATTGAAAATTGAATTTGTTTATATTTTATTTTTTTACGATTTATATTTTTAAATGATATATATTTCTGGATGTTGCTATTAACAAAAAATAAGTTATGCATCGCATAAATAAATATTTATAATTCATAATCAATTTATTTAGGTATATTAAAATATCTTTAATAAAATTAAATACAAAATTTATAGGAGTTTTATGATTAAAATTGGATCTCACGTTAGCTTTAATGCGCCAGATTATTTGACTAATTCTTGCCAAACTTCAATTGAAAACGGCGCAAATACAATGATGATTTATGTAGGTGCTCCCCAAACAACTCGTAGAGTGAGTGTGGAAAAATACAAGCTTGAAGAATATAAACAAAACTTTTCTAAGTTAATAAAACCAGAGGACATTATTGTTCATGCGCCGTACATTATCAATTTAGCTTCAATTGAAAAAGGCGATTTTGCTGTTGAATTTTTAATTGAAGAAATCAAAAGAATTGATTATATTGGGGCTAAATATTTAGTTTTACATCCAGGAGCACACACAAAATTTCCGATTGATCAAACACTTGACAAACTTTGTGAAAATTTAAATAAAGTTTTTGAAAAAACATCAAATGTAGTTATTTGTTTAGAAACAATGGCGGGCAAAGGCACTGAAATATGTAATAATTTTGAACAAATTAAATATGTTATTGACAAAGTCGCTAATGAAAGACTGCAAATTTGTCTTGATACTTGCCACCTATGAGATGCTGGCTATAATTTAAAAAATTATGATGAGTTTAAAAAACAACTTATTGATTTTGATTTATTAAAAAATGTGCGAGTAATTCATCTAAATGATTCATTAAATGACTTATCATCACATAAAGACCGTCACGCCAACATTGGTAAGGGATTTATTGGCCTAGAAACGCTTAAAAAATTTGTATTTGATAAAGACTTTGATAACATTCCAATTATTTTAGAAACTCCTTGAACAGATCAAGGGCCAATTTACAAACAAGAAATTGAAATGTTATTAAATTAACTAATTTATTCATTTTTCAATTGAATTGAGAAAAAAATATTTAATTTTTACAACCGAAAGCTTAGAATTGTTTCAAAATTAATATTAACTTTACGTAATTTAATTTAAATATATAATTTAATTATGACTAAATCGCTAGAGAACCAAGTTAAGCAAAAAAATCCGTATTTTAAAAATGTAGAAAAAAAGCAAAAAAATCAAATTTTAACAACAAAGACAGCTATGGCCGGTGTTGAATTTTTAAAATTGCTTTTTTTAATTTTTATAAGTGCTTTTTTCATTTTAATACAGTATGGAAGCAATTGAATTAAAGACCAAAACACAGCCAATGTTATAGAAATTATTTATCTTTACTCAATTGGTTTAGTTTTTGGCGATTTAACAATTTTTATTATCATTGGTGTTTTGCTTTCGTTAATAATTAATTGATTAGAATTGTTTCTTAAAAAGTATTATTTTAAGTGATTTAGTGAGCATTTAAAAATTGATTATTGGTTTATAAGTAAAAGACTAAAACTTGTTTTATGATCCACAATCATTTGCATTGTTATGCTTTATCATTGAACGTTATTAAGTAAGCGAGAATTAGAAAATAATTGATTATATTCAACAAACGATTTAAAAAATATATTTCAACGTGGATGATATTATTCATTTACACAAGGTCCACAAAAAGCACTAGAAATTCCAAATGCAAAGGGAAATATTGGTGTTTTAGCCGATACAATTTTTAATATTTTGCATGTTATTTCATTTGGACCATATTTAATGATATTAAGCTTCACAATAATTCAAATAGTGTCATGGTTGTTTTTTATAACAATAAATCCTTTAAAATACTTTAAAAAATATTCGAGCAAAAAAACACCAATTGAGTTGAAAAATAACTTGAAAAAGATAAATTCATTATTTATTTATACAGATGAAATTGAAAGGTATTTTGAGTTCATTGACAAAGCATGCAAAATCCTTGAAATTGATATTGAACAAAATTCGTTGAAAAAAATATTAAAACTTGTTAGAGCAAATTACGAAATATTATCAACTAATGTAGAAACATTTAAGTATTACGAACATTTTAAATCTACTAAACAAAAAGAACAATCTGATGAGATGAAGTTCAAGAAACTCGTTGATGATGTGCTTGCAAAACAAAATATTGAATCAGCAAAAAATATGCCTCCACAATACCAAGCATCAAAAATTGAAGAGCAATTAACGCAAGACGATATACTATTAAATGCAGACATTATAGAAGATAGCCAAAACACTGAAAATACTATTGAAAAAGTAGAATTTGCAGAGCCTGTTATAGATGAAAAAGTAATTACTAATAATCAAGAAATTATTGATAATAATTCAATTAATAATGAACAAAATGATTTAAAAGAATTGAACCAAAATATTGACAGAACAATTGAGCTAAGAAGCATTGATACTGTTACATTAAATGAAGTTCAAGACGAAACTTGTGACATCATTTTAAAACCAGATTCACAAACCTCTTCAATGAAGGTAGAAATCAAGCCAACTATTACAAATTCTGTTAGTGATAACTTTGTATTAATTGACACTAATGAATTATTACATAATGACTCAACACAAGCAGAAATCACAAATACAAATGATTACCAAAACATTGATAAACAAACAAAAAATTCAATGGAATTCGTGAATATAAACACACAAGAAATAGAACATTATGAAAACAGCATTGATTCTATTAAAGAACAACCAAATGACGAATATGACTGAATAAGCCCATTTGAATAAAGAGGTTAGCGTGAAAAAATATACGTGAGATGAAGTCCAAAGCACAATTGAAAACAGAGTTAATTCATCTGTTATATTTTTTGTATGTTTCACAAAAAGCAATGATATTAATTCTTTAACTATGTTAAATACTTATGAGGAAGTAGAAGAACAATTTAAAAACAACTCAAATGTAAAATTTATGAACGTTGATATTGAAAAAACCAATATATACAAAGACATAAATGATTCATATAAAATTTGACAATCACCAAAATTTATAGTTATATACAATAACAAAGTAACAAGAAGTGGCTCTGGTATCTATCCTAAAGAAATAATCATTGACTTTATTGAGGAAAATCTTGAATAATGAATCCCGAATTAAGACAAAAAATGTCAAATTTGCCAAAATCACCCGGCATTTATCTTTGAAAAGATTCATTAAATCGAGTCATATATGTAGGTAAAGCTATAAATTTACACAGAAGAATGCATGATTATTTCGAGGGTGCAATAAACTCATATAAAACACACGCACTTGTTCAAAAAATTTGTGATTTTGAAATCTTTTTAGTTCGAAACAATAAAGAAGCCTTACTACTGGAAAAACAATTTATTGAGAAATTTAATCCCGAATACAACATACTACTTTTAGACGACAAAAGATACCCTTATATTAAGATTCAAAAATCGACCAAATCAATTGATATTTCAATTGAAAGGAAAATATATAAGCGTGGAAACGATGTAATTTATTTTGGCCCTTTTTCATCTGGGGGCGCAACCGAAATACTCAAATTATTACAAAGAGAAGCTCACTATGAAAATGGGTTAAAAATTATTAATTCAGATCCAAAGTTTTGAGAAAGCAAATTTGAAAAAATAAAATCATTAATCAAATTCAATAAAGATTACTTATCGCAATTAAAAACAAAAATGCTAAATGCGGCTGAAAATATGCAATTTGAAATTGCTCTTGACATTAAAAAAAGTTTAATCTTTTTAGAAAAATTAGTCCAAGACCAAGTAATTGAACTAAATAAATATCAAAATGTTGATGTTTTTGCTGCAAAATCAAATTTAAACAACATTTTCATAACAGTTTTGTACTATAGACACGGAAATCTTATTGGTAAAGACGATATGACTATTCCTATTCAAATTGATTTTAATGAAACAATCAATAACTTTTTTAGAGTTTTCTATAAAAATAAAATAAAGCCTGACCAAATTATAATAAGTGAACAAATTGGGCAAGCTTTATTGTTAGATGTCATGGATTATAACTTTGTAATTCCTCAAAAAGGTTCTTACTCAAAAATTTTATCAATTGCGCAAATAAACTTGAACAACTATTTTCAACAAAATCAACACAAATCTGATTCAATTGAGCAAAAAAATTATGAAATTTTAAAGCAATTATCAAAATACACAAATGGAACGATTTGCTCAAATATAATTGCATTTGATAACTCAACTTTATCAAATGAAAACCCTGTCGGTGTTGCTGTGGCATACACAAATGCAATGAAAAACAAATATTATTATAGAAAATTTAATCACTCTGAAATAAATTATCGTGAAGCTGATGTTGAATATATGAAACTTACAACAGAAAAATACTTCAAAAATATTGATGAAAATTTACTCCCGGATTTAATTATCGCAGATGGTGGCAAAGCCCAAATCAATGAAATTCATAAAGTTTTAAAAAAACTCAATTTCAATATAAATATTATTGGTTTGGTAAAAAATGATAAACACAAAACAAGCAAAATAATTGATGTTAATGGAAATGTACAAAATATAGAACCACCTAGTCTCAAAAACTTTTTAACACAAGTACAAATCGAAGTTGATAGGTTTGCAAAAGAGCATTTTTGAAAAAGAAAAAAAATATTTTCGCTAGAAAGCAAGCTTCAAAGAATAAAAGGTATAGGTGAAAAATATGAACAAAAACTCATTGAACATTTCAAGACATATTCCAACATCTATAACGCATCAATTGAAGAACTCGAAAGAGTATTACCAAAAAATTTAGCATTGAAAATATATAACAAAGATTTTTTATTGGAGGACTAATGTGAAGATTATCAGTTCAAAATTTTTATATGTCAAACTTGTCTAATTCAGCAGCAAGTGATTCAGGTGGATATTTCACAACCACAAATTTAATTAACATATCAATTTTCATTTTATTTGCTGCACCATTATTTCTGCAAGTCATACTAATTCGAAAAATACTATATGGTAATAAAACATATATCGAAAAAAAATTTATATTTTCTGACATTAAAGTTGTTAAATTAAGTCAAATTTTCCACTATATTATCACTGCATTAATAACATTAATTATGTTTATTGCATTGATTTTAATAAATGAGTTTTTAGTAAAAGACCCATCAATTCTTAAATCAAATCGAGCATCCTATATAATTTTGATATCAATTATTTTCACATTAAATGTAATAGTACTTTTAATTTGCATAATAAAATACAAAAAAATCAAAGTAAATACTAAAATTGATTGAGAAAAAGTCAAAAAATACTGCTTAGAGAACGATTTAAGATTCAAAAGTGGAGAATTCCAATACAGATTTAAAGACTCGTTTACTAATAAATATCATGAAGAAAACAGTGTAAATATTGAAAAAGAATGGTTAAAAGATTTATCAAGAAATTCAACATTCACAAAAACAAAAGACATTCCTGTTAAAATAGTGCGTTGATATATTTCAAAAGTTGATAAATTCTTTTTCAAAGAAGAGCTAAATTTAGATGACAAATTGCACTTAATTTGTAGCATTGTTATCAATCAATTAGTTGCAGATGGAATTTGCGAAAGTATTGAAAAATCAATTGAAAAAGTTTCAAGTATTGTCAAATAAAAATGCCTCGCGGCATTTTTTTAAATGTGACAAGACTTTTTACGAATAAGAGCAACTTCTCCAAATAAATCTCAACCTTCAGTAGTTCAGTCAATTTCAGCTTGTGAGAAAGTATCTGCAGTATCGCTAACTAATGTTAAAATTTTACGAACTGGTTTAAAATCAAAAATTGTACCCAAGTATTCAGTAGTAATAGTGATTGATTTCAAATAATGTTCATATTCGGTTTCGTCCATTGACTCTAGAAATAGAATTGATTTGTCAAAATTATAAGTATTTTCAATCCCATTATTAAACACGTGGCCTAATGTTTGGTTGTTATTTGTAAATATTAATCCTTTATCATCGCTATAAACGTCTAGTTTACCAAATAAATTATCAATAACGATATTAGATAATGTAAATCCTCTCAAAATAGTTAACATATTAATAACATTTTGAAGAGCATCGTTTGTTTCAAAAGCTTTAGGCCCTTTTTTAACAATTTCCAAAAATGAATTTTGCTTTATTTTTTTAGAAATAAAGTTTTTTGTGTATTCATCAATTTTGTTTTTATCATTTAATACTTCAATTGCCATTTTTTTCAATTCATTGTATTTTTCTTCATTTTTTACAACATTTGTAAAGTTTTCGATTTTAAAAGCAGTCAAAATTGATAGTGGCATTTGTTTTAAAAAATCTCTTGTAAGTCTAATTAGCATTTTTCCTCCATTTTCAGCATAAACTAAATTGATGATTAACCAATAAACACAATATTTTATGCTTATAAATTATACATTCATAACCGAGTATTATTAATTAATATATTTAATCAAAAGTTAAATTATCCATAATTTTAACAAGAGTTTTGGCGATTTTTCACTCTCTCTGTGTATGTGCTGTTTTACTTAACATAAATAATTTTGAATTTTGCATTGTCTTATGCAAATCATATGCTCCAGATGGGCGACAATCAATGTCATATTCTCCATGCACAATATAAGTTTCAATATGTTTAATTTTGTCAATATTATTCAAAATATAATTTTCAGGCATTCAAGCTTTATTGTAAAAATAGTAGTTTTCTAAAAAAGCTATTTCAGCAGTTTCTTTTGGATATTTATGTGCATCAAATTTGACTTTATTAACACTAATTAGAGCTGTTTCTCAATTTGTTCAATGTATGAAAGCTTTATTGCGAATATTTTCATCATTGCTATTCATCATTTCATAATATGAATTTAGAATATTTTTCTTTTGCTCTGTACTTAAAATTGAAGTATATTTTTCGAATTCAATTGGTTTAAGATAACTTGCTCCTTCTTGAAATAATCAATCTACATCACTTTGACGATTAAGATATATACCTCTTAAAACTAATTTTGATACATTTTGCGGATATTTTATTGCATAACAAAGCGATAAAGTAGTGCCTCAAGAACCGCCAAAAAGAATTCACTTATTAATTTTTAAAATTTTGCGAATATTCTCCATATCTTCAATCAAAAAATCTGTTGTATTGTTCTTTGTAAGCAATGATGGAGTAGATTTGCCACAACCTCTTTGGTCAATTAAAATAATTTTGTATTTTTTGGGGTCAAAAAATCTGCGACAAACAGGACTAGTTCCGCCACCAGGTCCGCCATGAACGTAAACGACTGGTATACCATTAGGATTCCCGCTTATTTCATAGTAAATTTTGTGTTCGCTATCATCGGGATTATAAAATTTTTTTAAATAAGGTTCTATTTCTGGATACAAATATTTAAGATAACTTTTCATAAAATTATTATAAAACTTTCCCAAACGGGAAAGTCTTAAAATGCAAACTTTTATACTAATCTTTTTTTGACTTCAATAAACAATTCATCGAGTTGTTTTTTATCAACAGAACTTGGCGCTTGAGTAAATACATCTTGCGCTTTTGCATTTTTTGGAAATGCAATTACATCTCGAATACTTTTTTCATTGGTCAAAATCATCACAAGTCTATCAAGACCCAAACCAATTCCACAGTGAGGAGGAACACCATATTTAAATGAATTTATGAATCAACCGAATTTTGATTGTTGTTGTTCTTTATCCATACCAATCATTTCAAACATTTTTTGTTGTGTTTTAGAGTCATAAATTCTTGCAGAACCTGATCCTAATTCAAAACCATTTAAAACTAAATCATAACTTCGAGCCATAACTTTATCAAGTGGCAATGAATCCAATTCATCTAATTCATGGTCAAATTGAGTAAATGGATGGTGTGCTGCTTGTCAAGAGTTGTTTTCTTCATCATATTCAAACATTGGTCAGTCAGTAACTCAAGACAAATGATATGTATCTGCCTTGGCATATTGGAACATTTCATTTAATTCAACGCGAACAGCTCCTAACGCTTTTGAAGAGTTTTCATATGTGTTAGCAACAATGAAATAAGAACCGTCTTTATTTTTTCTTTTTTCAATTAGATTATATACAGATTGGGAAACTTTATTCGCAAAATTACTATGTGTAATTTCGCCATTTTCAACAACAAAATAAAACAAAATATTAGCTTTATTTTTCTGAGCAATTTCCGCAAGTTGTTTGAAATCTTTTTTAGTAATTATTGTATCTACTTGCAATAGTCTTTTTGCAGGAGAATTTTTGATAATATCGAAATCAGTATCTAAACAAAAATCATTTATATCTTCAATTTTGTATCCAAATCTTAAATCAGGTTTATCAGTTCCATAATCTCTTAAAGCATCAAAATACTTAATTCTTGCCAATGGTGTAACTAAATTAAGACCTAGTTGAGCAAAAATATGCTTAAACAATTCTTCAATATATTTTTGAAAATCTTCAACATTTAAAAACGCAGCTTCAATATCAAGTTGAGTAAATTCAGGTTGACGGTCTTTTCTGCCATCTTCATCCCTAAAACATCTTGCAAATTGATAATATTTCTCAAAACCAGATACCATTAATAATTGTTTGAAAAGTTGTGGGCTTTGTGGAAGTGCTCAAAACTCATTTGCATTTCGTGTTGGAACCAAAAAGTCTCTAGCACCTTCAGGTGTTGAGCGTGCCAACATTGGTGTTTCAATATCAATAAAGCCATTTTTATGCATAAATTCACGCACAGCAAACATTAAATTGCTTTTTAAAATTATGTTATTTTGCATCTTATTTCTTCGCAAGTCTAAAAAACGATATTTTAGTCTTAAATCTTCGTTAACATTTATATCATCGCGAATTGCGAAAGGCAATTCTTCATGAGACTCTGAAAAAATAAGATAATTTTCAACAATAATTTCAATGGCGCCGCTTTTTAAGTCTTTATTCACACTTTTTCGAGCTACAACTTGACCACTAACTTCAATAACGCTTTCTTTATTAATATGAACATCTTTATTGAAAACACATTGAACAATTCCGCTTCTATCCCTTAAATCGATGAATGTCAATTCACCAAAACGACGTTTGTTTGCAACAAAACCGTGAATTGTTACTTTTTCGCCAATATTATTAATACCCAACTCTGAATTATTGATATATTTTGATTTCATTATTCTCCTAAATTTTGATTTTAATTATATTTTATTTACAATTTAGCAATATAAAAATTAACATAAATTATTAAATGTTGCAATTGCAAAAATTATAAACAACAAATATTAATAATTATTTATTTATAATTATTATTAATTATTTAATTAAATTATTATAATAAGCTACATAAATATTTTTTTAAATTTGTTTCTTTGCTAAAATTAAAGTGCTATTTTATTGATCGAATAAATTAGCCATGGATAGGATGCGGATGAAAGGCCGCACTTAGGTTGGTTTAGCGCTAAAACAATTTATATTTAACAAAATGAAAGGAAATATATAACATGGCAAAAATAGATTTTAGTCGTTCAAAAGAACACGTTAATATCGGTACAATCGGTCACGTTGACCACGGTAAAACTACTCTTACTGCTGCTATTGCTTCTACATTAGCTAAAAAAGGTTTAGCTGAAGCTCGTGACTATGCATCAATCGACAACGCACCAGAAGAAAGAGAACGTGGTATCACAATTAATACTTCACACATCGAATACGAAACTGAAGCTCGTCACTATGCACACGTTGACTGTCCTGGTCACGCCGACTACATTAAAAACATGATTACCGGTGCTGCACAAATGGATGGTGCTATCCTAGTTGTTGCTGCAACTGACGGGGCTATGCCTCAAACACGTGAACACATTCTACTTTCAAAACAAGTTGGTGTTCCACGTATGGTTGTTTTCTTAAACAAAACAGACATGCTTTCAGAAGATGAAGCTGAAATGGTTGACTTAGTTGAAATGGAAGTTCGTGAACTTCTATCAAAATACGGTTTTGATGGTGACAACACTCCATTTATCCGTGGATCAGCTGCTAAAGCTTTAGCTGGTGAAGCTCAATGAGAAGAAAAAATTATGGAGTTAATGAACGCTGTTGACACATGAATCGAAACTCCTATTAAAGAATTTGACAAACCATTCTTAATGGCAGTTGAAGACGTATTTACAATTTCAGGTCGTGGTACAGTTGCTACTGGTCGTGTTGAACGTGGTAGATTAAACTTAAACGAAGAAGTTGAAATCGTTGGTCTAAAACAAACCAAAAAAACTGTTGTTACAGGTATGGAAATGTTTAGAAAAAACCTTAAAGAAGTTCAAGCTGGTGACAACGCAGGTCTATTACTACGTGGTGTTGAAAGATCAGCTATCGAACGTGGTCAAGTTCTAGCAAAACCAGGTTCAATTGTTCCTCACACAGAATTCCAAGCTCAAATCTATGTTCTTACAAAAGATGAGGGTGGACGTCACACACCATTCTTCAAAAACTATAAACCTCAATTCTACTTCCGTACAACAGACGTTACTGGTGGTGTTGAATTTGAAGCTGGCCGTGAAATGGTTACACCAGGTGAAAACGTTGAACTAACAGTTAAACTAATTGCTCCTATCGCAGTTGAAGAAGGAACTAAATTCTCAATTCGTGAAGGTGGACACACTGTAGGTTACGGTAACGTTACAAAAATTATTAAATAATTATTCAAAATGGGGCATTGCCCTATTTTTTATTGCTTAATAAAAATCCATATTAAGTATAATAATTAATATTAAATATCTAAGGGGCGCTAATGGTCAAAATTTTTACAACAAACAACAATGAAAATATCCAACATGTTGCACAATATGTATTAAAAAATCTAACAAAATCAAAAATCATACTTCTTAATGGAGATTTAGGGGCAGGCAAAACAACATTGGTTAAGGAAATAGCGAAGTTAATTGGTATAAAAGATAATATAACCTCACCTACATTTAATTTTATGAAGGAGTATGAGGGTTTAATTCACATCGACGCATATAACTTGGCTCAAGACTTAGATGAATTTGAAGACTATTACCTAGATAATATTGTTGCTATTGAATGGTCAGATAATATATCCCATATGTACACAAATTATCTTGATATAAGAATCAAATTAGATGGCGAAAAACACGTATTTTCAATTGAGGAGGTAAAATAATGAAACTTTTTCTAGATACCTCAAATGATGATTTTGTCATTGCTTTATTCGATAATAATTTCAATAAATTAAATTCATATATCATTAAAAACCAACCAAAAAAAGTACCCCTTATTCCGCAATATGTTCAAAAAATATTAATTGAAAACAATATTAAAATCAATGATATAAAGGATTTTTACATTAATCTTGGTCCCGGATTTTTTACCGGCGTTAGAATATCATTAGTCTTTGTAAGAACCATTACCTTAATGACTAATGCAAACATTCATACAATTAGTTCAATGCAAATTCTTGCAAAACAAAACCCATCAAAAAAAGCATTTTCAATAAATGCAGCAGGTGGTAAAGTATATAAATATTTTACCAATGACAATATATTTTCAATTGAAAACATAAAAATTGAACAATTAGAAAACCAGGAAATTGATTTCATTAATTACGAAAATTTAATTGAAAATTTTCAGGATTATTCTAGTTTATTTACAACACAAAAAGATTTAATGAATATTGAACCATACTACATAAAAAGTCCGCAAATAGGAGTTAAGAAATAATGAGAATATTAGGTATTGAAACAAGTCATGATGATACATCAATTGCTCTATTGGAAGATGGCAAAATTTTGACGATGAAAACAATCAGTCAAATTGATATATTTAAAGAATTCGGTGGAACAATTCCTGAAATTTCTTCAAGATTGCATGTAAAAAATATAAATTTAATTCAAAAATTACTATTAGATGAAATTGAATTCAATTCACTTGATTATATTGCCTACACCGAAAAACCTGGGTTGATTGGCACATTGCAGATTGGTTATTTATTTGCGTCTGCAATTTCTTTGACCCTAAATAAACCATTAATCCCAATAAATCATTTACACGGTCATTTTTTTTCTAATGCAATTGAACAAAAAATACAATATCCATCTCTATGCTTGCTTGTTTCAGGCGGGCACACTCAATTAATGGTTGTAAAATCGCCATTTGACATTGAAATTATAGGTCAAACACTTGATGACGCAGTAGGCGAGGCTTTTGATAAAGTTAGTTCAAAATTAGATTTAGGATTTCCGGGCGGACCTATAATTGATAAAATCTACCAAAATTACAATGGAGAATTTATTGATTTTACAATGCCACATACTGAAAATAAATTTGATTTTAGCTTTAGTGGTTTGAAATCACAAGTTCTAAACTATTACAATAGCCAAACTATGAAGGGTGAAAATATAGATAAAAATAAAATTGCAGCGAGTTTTCAGCGCACTGCAATTAAATATTTAATTAACAAAACTAAATTAGCGCTTAACCAGTACAATGTAAATTCATTGACGCTAGCCGGCGGTGTAAGCGCTAATAGTGAACTAAGAAAACAGTTTATGCAATTAAGTGATAAGGCACTTGTTCCAAATCTTAAATATGCAACGGATAATGGCGCAATGATTGCAATGTGTGCGTATGAACAAATCAAGAATAAGTGCTAATTTTCCACAAAAATACAATAAAATTGCGATTTTTGCACTTTTTTATTATTACTAAATATTTATAATATAATTATAATATTAATATTAGTATTTATTGGTTCTATTAAGGAGAATATATGGCATACAAAAAACCAGAAATAACAAATAAAATTGTTCGCCACATTGGAAAAATAGCTGAAACAAATAGCGGTTACACAAGAGAATTAAACCTTGTATCTTGAAATAATGGTGAAGCTAAATACGATATCAGAGATTGAAGCGAAGACCACGCGCGTTCATCAAAAGGCATCACATTAACAATCGAAGAATTAAAGTCTCTAAAAGCGATACTAGATAAAGAACTTGAATCACTTTAATAGCTTATTGCAACAACCTTTAAAAGAGGTTTTTTTAATATTTTAAGTAGGTAAAAATGCTTAGAAAAGCTAATGAATTAGAGACTAAAAAAATCATTGAATTTCTTAATCAAGATAGTGAAAATAACTTTTTTTTAATTGGGGATATTGAAGCTTTTGGTTTACACTCAAACATTCATACAACATTTATTTTTGAATTAGAATCAAAAATTAAATATGTAATTTTGATTTATAATCAAACATTATTATATTTCGACCCTTACTATTTAATTGATGAAAAAATCATCAATTATTTCATTGAAAAAGAAGGTGTTAAAAATATTAATATATCTAGTAAAATGTTTGAAAATTTATCAGTTTTTTTCAATCAAAAAAACAGATTTGATGTTCACAAACAAATAATTTCAAAATTAGAGCAAAAAATTATTCAAGATAAAAACATAGCAACAAAAGCACAAAGTCAAGATATTGAACTAATTGTTAAATCGCGAATGAAAATTGACGAATTTAAAGATTTTCGCAATGATTATGAAAAAGAATTAAAACTTTATAAACAAGCATTTGATTCAAATGTTTCAAACCCATTTATTATTAAAATTAATAATGAGGTTGTTAGTTGTGCTCTTATTGCCATTAACGCAGCAAATATTAGTATAATAGGTGGAGTATTCACGCTAGAAGAACACAGAAAAAAAGGATACGCTTCGCAAGTAGTTAGTGCTGTTTCAAATTTTGTAATTGAAAACAATAGAATTCCAATGTTGTTTTACCACAACCAAAAAGCAGGAAAAATATATGAGGAGCTAGGCTACAAACCTATTGGTCATTTGTACACAATAGTTGTAAAATAGGAGGGTTATGTTTAATTTTTTAGAAAACAGAATTCAAAAATCAATTGAAAAAATGAATCGCAAGACAATGGTTAATGAAGAAGATATTCTTGAAGTTACTCGCGATATAAAAATGGCACTTTTAGAAGCTGACGTTAATTTAAAAGTTGTTAAAGAATTTGTTGCTAATGTTAAACAAAAAGCAATGGATTCACGTTTGGTAGGTTCTTTAAACGCTTCGCAACAAATGATAAAAATTGTTCACATGGAGCTTCAAGATGTATTAGGCGGACAAGTAAATGAATTAAAAATAACTGCTAGACCATTCATAATCATGATGTGTGGTTTGCAAGGTTCTGGTAAAACAACTGCGGCAGCAAAACTTGCTTATTATTTACGTAAGAAAAACCACATTTCAAAACCTTTACTAGTAGCTGCTGATATTTATCGTCCAGCCGCTGTGCAACAATTAGTTACTCTCGCTAAAAGCATACAAGTAGATTTCTTTGAAAAAGGAATTAACGAAAGTGCGCAAAATATAGTTCGTGAAGCAATTGAGCACGCTAATGAAAACAAAAATGACCTAATAATAATCGATACAGCGGGTCGTTTATCAATTGATGAAGCATTAATGAATGAATTAATTGATTTAAAACATATTGCAAAACCACATGAAATATTTTTTGTAGCAGACGCACTTAGTGGTCAAGATATTATTAACGTTGCTTCTACATTCAATGAAAAATTAAATCTTTCTGGCTCAATTATTACCAAATTAGACTCGGATGCACGCGGTGGTGCTGCACTTAGTTTGTGCAAAGTTCTAAACCTACCTATTCGCTTTATAGGTACTGGAGAAAAAATTTCAAACCTTGACTTGTTTTACCCTGACCGAATGGCAGACCGAATTTTAGGAATGGGAGATGTTTTAAGCTTAATTGAAAAAGCTGAAGAAGTTTATGACCCATCGCAAGCAAATAATATGGTTGCTAAGGTTCTAAAAGGCGATTTTACGCTTGATGATTTAATGCAGAATCTAGCCCAAATGAAAAAACTAGGAAAAATGAAGTCAATTTTAAAAATGATTCCTGGTTTAGCTAAAAAAGTTAGCGACGAAAAAATACAAGAAGCTGAGTCAAAATTTGCTTCATATGAAATTTTACTTTCATCAATGACTAAAAAAGAACGCAAAAACCCCAAATTGCTAAAACAAGCATCTAGAAAAGCAAGAATTCTTGCCGGTTCTGGTCGAAGTGCATTTGAATTCAACAGATTAATCAATGATTTTGAGTCAATGAGCAAACAAATGAATGAAATGGCTAAAAAAATTAAATCTGGAAATTTAGGCGACCTTACTAAAATGGGATTTGGCGGAGGAATGTAATGCTCGAATTCTTTCGATGACAACCCGATAATAAACACTTTTATTTCAAGGGAATAAGTCTTGCCTTATATATAACTTGTGTGCTTATTTCATTTTTAGCAGTTATATTAATTTGAATATTTAAAAACCCTATCAACAGATGATACAACAGTAAAAGCGTTCATTTAGGAAGTCTTTCATCAAAATCTTTAAAAATTCTAATTGGTTCAATAACCATAGTGTTTATGGCTATCAGAAGTTTAATTCTTTGATTTGCTAAATACCCAAATATTTATGAAATAATACCTTTCCATCTTTGCAGATTAATGCTATTGTTTACTGCATTAAGCTTAGTTTTTAATAAAGTAAATTTAATTAAGTATTTTGGACCAATAGCAATAATTGGTTGCATAATTGCCTTATTAAATCCTAGTTTTGATTTTGTCCCTGCTACAAAACCACAAAAAATTGGTATTGATTCAGTTTACTTCTATGATTATATTTTGTGCCATTGCTTCTTGCTTATTATTACTTCAATGCTACTTATAACTCATAGAATTCAAATAAAAGCAAAAGACTTACTTATTACAACTATATTCTTTATTTGCTTGGCCTTAATAATGTTTAGCATTAATTTAGTAACCTATATTTATGCTCCAAAAGGCTGACAAACTAATTATTTATACTTAGGTAAAAACGAGGTTAATTCGCAATCCGAATTGTTTGGTGTTTTATCTAAATGACCTTGAAACTTATTCACTTGAACTATTTTAGGATTAATATTTTATTCAATATTTATTGCTATTTGAATTGTTCAAGATAAAGTTCAAATTGACTTTATGAATAGAAAAATGAGTATATCGGTAAAAAAATGCGATAGATGAATTGAATTTAAAAGCCGCCAGCAAGTCAACAATATTCAAAACAAATAATATGCTTTACTAATGAACCATTAAATGGTTCATTTTTATTACAAATGCAATATAGGCCACTATTAAATTACTAATTATGCAAATGCTTAAATTATTTATTAAGTACCAATGAAATATGTGGTATATTAAATTATATGTGGGGGTGTAATGGCTTCGACATGTAATGGGTATTAATAACATCAGTGGTTTGGTAGACCATAATACTTCTAGGCTTTATAGTCGCAAACGATAAAAACAAAGTTCAAGTTGAACTAAAACACTTAGTAGCAGCAAACGCTCTACAAAGTCATTCAAATCTAGTTTTTGCGTAATTTGCAAACTAGTGCAGTTATAAATTCGCCTTAATTTATTGCTGTGGTTTAAGGGCTCGGAATTAATTTGTGCAAAATTAATTCTTAAAAATAAGCACAACCACAAATAAGCTTTTGCTTATTTAGTTTATTTGTGGTATATAAATAAGCTAAACTGTAAAAAGTGTTATTATGTCTCATTATGTGGACACGGGTTCAACTCCCGTCATCTCCACCAAATGCAACGCACCTAACCCGCAATGCGGGTTTTTTAATATATAAATATTAAATAATGCTAAAATTAACTTATGAAAATTTTCAAGCAATTTAGTTCACATAATCAGACCGAAACAATTGAATTAAAAGAAGAACTAACCTTAAACAAAAAAAATATTAAAAAACTTTCAAAAGAGAAACGGCTAGAATTATTGGCAGAAGCTAGAAATTCAATTAGTGAGGATAAAGTAAAAAATCGCAAAGCGATTTTAAAACGTGCTCTTGCAATTATTGCAATCGTTCTTTTATCGTTATTAATAATTGGCGGATTATATTTAATGATTAGTGAAATATTTGTGAGATAAATTAGTTCTATTTATTGCCAATAATAAACCATTAATATTATTTAATAGTCATATATGTTTTATAGGATTAAATAAAAAATGCACAATTTACAATTTAATTGTGCATTTTTGTATTAATGAATTATTGAATTATTGCTTCAAAAACTTGAGTTGAAATGTTTGGTGCTGTGTCTTTTCCATTATATTTATGGAATCTAAATTTAAATTTAATTTTATCACCTTCTTTGATTAAATCAATGTATCCTGAAGAGTTAAGGTTACCTTTGCTATTTTTGTAAATTGGACTTTCAGCATTTGTTATTGAAAAACCTTTTGGTAGTGAACCGGTTATAGTGCCTAAAACAACACCTTCAAATGGTTTAGTATCTGACTTACCATAAATTGTTGTAGATCCTTTATATGTGTTAATGAAAATTTGACCTATAGAACCTTCTTTTTTGTGTTTAGAAACTATAAAATTATCGCTTTTGAACTTTGATCAATCGATATTAACAGTAATCCCGCCAAGATCAATACTTTCGCTTAGGTCAGTATAATGAACAGTATCGTAATTAGCAACTTTATCACCAGCTTTTTTAGATGTATCATTTAAATCTGCAACTACAACTTTTCTTTCTTTTGGTTCTCATTCTTTACTACATGATGCAGCCACAAATGGAACAGCAGCAAATGAGGTTATAACTCCGCCAAGTGAAAATAATATTTTTTTCAAACTAATCTCCTTAAAAATTATTATATGCATAGTAATTATACTATAAATGCTGGTTTAATCTATATAATCTGAATCACCATAATATGACAAATTAACTATGTAACAACCTTCTCTTTCAATGTAATATTCCAAATTTTCATCTTCTAAAAACTGTTCAACTGTTACTTGCATCGCGCCTGTGCCTTTGCCTGTTATTATTTCTAAATAATCATAGTCCTGCTCTTTTGCTTGAAATAATCCTAAAATTGATTTACTAAGGGCTTGTTCAACATTATGACCATGCAAATCTATTTTAAATCTCATAATTGCCTCTTTGACATTTTGGACAATAATATGTGCCTCTACCGCCTAATTTATATTTAATTATTAATGTTTGGCATCTTGAGCATGCTTGATTATTTTTACCATGCACTTTTAAAAAGTTTTGAAATGAACCTCTTTTCCCATTCATAGATTCATAACTTTGAATACTACTGCCGCCTAATTCAATTGATTTATTCATTATTATGCCAGCAGAGTTTACAAGTTTGCCTAATGTATTAATATCTAGTAATTTAGAAGGAGTAGACGGATGGATTTTTTGTTCTCAAAGAGCTTCATTGGCATAAATATTGCCAATACCAAGAATCAGAGTTTGGTCTAAAAGTGCATTTTTTATTGGCATATTTCTATTTTTAAGTTTTTTGTGTAATTCATTAATATTTATATTATTTGGTTCGCTTGCTAATTTATTTAATGGTGGGCTATTAAATATAGTTTGTTTGGTTTTTAAGTGAAATGTACCAAAGGCTCTTGCGTCATTATAATATAAAAAACCTTCATCCAAGTTAAATATTAGATGGTCGTGAATTTGTGGCTTATGAAACTCTTTATAAAAAGAATATTTACCACTCATTCGTAAATGGCTTATTATAAATAAATCATTTGTAAGTTCAAAAATTATGTGCTTTCCAATATTTTTTACAGCAGTAATTTTTTGACCGATTAATTCATTTTTGAATTGATTATGATCAATTTCTTTGATTAATTTTTCCTTGTTTATATTAATAGATTTTATTGTTAAATTTTTAACTTTGCTATTAAGTTCGCGGGCAACAATAATCACTTCTGGAAGCTCTGGCATTATTTCTCCTTAATTTTACTTAGCATTTTTATAGCAGCTGTTTCTGCTCTTAGTATTGTTTTGCCAAGCGAAATTATTTTAATTTGATCATAATTTTTGTTTGCAACATAATCAATTTCACTTTGACTAAACCCACCTTCAGGCCCTATTAAAACAATTGAATCAGTTTCAATATTATCTATAGTGTTATCTGTTGAAACTAATTCATGAGCAATATACAATTTATAACCTTTTTCAATATATAAATCAATGATATTGGTAAATTTTTTAACACTTGTTATTTCAGGTATTACATTGCGAAAACTTTGTTCAGCAGCTGATAAAATTTTTGCTTTATAGCGCTGCATTTTTTTGTCACTAAAATTATTTTGAGCATATTTATGATTGCAAAATTGACTTAACATTGGAATTATTGTTTTAACACCCAATTCAGTAGCTTTTTCAATCATTCATTCAAAACGCTCAGGTTTTATTATTGGAGCAGCAAGCACAAGATCTTTTTTATATTCATTATCAATATTTACCTGTTCAATAATATCAGCACATAATGTTTCTTTATTTAATTTGCATTTATAAAAGTGATTTTGATAATTGATTAAAAAATAGTCATTTTCTAGACGAGCAACTTTAATATGGTGCAGCAAGTCTTTATCTAAAAGAAATGAATTGTTTTGTTTATTATCGCAAAAAAATCTGTGCATAACACTCCTTTAATTTATAAATATTTTACCCAAAACTTACATTTATTAGTTCATTATCATTGAATTTCGAATAAAAAACCGGTTACCCGGCTTTGATGCATGCATATTTAAAATTCTGGTAGTTTATCAATGTTTTTGTTTATTGAATCGCTTGAATCATAAGAATTAAAAGCATTGGTAATTTCATCATCTATTATCTGAGATAAATCCATATTATTATTAATAATATAGCTGGTTGATGAATTATGATTTCCTTGAGTTAGTATATAACTAAATTTAAGGTAATCATCTCGCGAATCTTCATGTTCTTTATAATCAATTCCAAATTTACCATCAATATCTTCAGGTAATTGGTATTCTTCAATTATTTTTTTTCTTAATTCCAAAATGTCAGCATATGATATTTTTGTATCTACTGTGCAATTAGTAAGTAATGTTGCAAAACTTGTAGGTTTATCAATAAAACTTGACGAGTCTCTAGCTGCTTCAAAAGCATTAGTAACTTTGTCGCCATTTTGCGATTTTCCGCTAGCAACAACAATTTTACCCCCATTTATTAAAGCACTTTTAACATCGCTGAAGTCAATATTTAGATCACTAACATTGCTGATAATATCATCAATAACATCAATAGTTGTTTCAACGGCAACATTAGCCATCTTAACTGCTTGATACATTGGCAATTCAGCATTTTGTTGTAACATTCTGTTATTATCAATTACCATATATGAATTTACGCATTGAGTTAATTTCTCAAGGTAATTGTTTGCTAATTCAAGTTTTCTTTTTCCAACTATATCAGCCATTGGCAAAGTAATTATTGCAAGTGTTAAAATATTTTTATTTCTTGCAAGTTTTGCAATGGTTTCGCTAGCACCAGTACCTGTTCCACCACCAAAACCACTAACAATAATTAGCATATTGCAATCATCGATGATTTGCGAAATTTGCTCAGAACTTTCTTCGGCAGCTTGGGCCCCTAATTTAGGGTCACCACCAGTGCCTGAACCATTTAGAGAAGTTCCAAGAATAATTTTGTTAGTTATTTTGGTTTTATTAAGTTTATTTTTATCTGTATCAGCTGCATAAATTTCAATATTTGCATTTTGACGCTCAACTAGCGACTCACAAATATTTAAACCTGCATTACCAATACCAATTACTTTAATTTTTATTGCATCAGGTTCCATTGCTATTTCCTTAAATTATTGTTTTTAAAGTTACTAAATAGTTTTTGAAAAATGTTTTTTGACTTGAATTCATTGACATTTGTCAATGTTTGTGATTGATCTTCTTTATTGACTAGTGAACTTAAAGTATATGCTCCATAATGAATTGCATCTAAAGCATCATAACTTTTATCGTTTTCAGAAAAATCAACAATTTTTATGTATTTAATATCATTAATATAGCTTTTTACTAAATCATTATAAGGAGATTTGATAATAAAAATTACTTGTTGACCTTCTGAATAATGTTCATAATAAGCTTTCTTAACAAATTCACATAATCTTTGAATTAAGTTTTCAAAAGCTTTTAAGATATTACCTTGTTTAGAATTAAATTTTTTTGAATTGAAATATGACCAGTTAGTTAGTGTTGCATCAAGAAATGTGCGAGTTTGTTCTTCACTGCAATTTAATTTTTGCGAAACTAACTTAATTACTGTATCAAGAGGTAAATTTCGGTTAACACTAAATAAGTTAACATCATTGAAAAAACCATCAATTTTTACACCCTCAGCATCAAACTGAACAAGTGCAACATGTTTATCTAATTTTTGCGAAGCATTTAAGCAAGTTGATTTTGAAAAGGTGTTTTTTATTGTTATATTGTATTTTTTAAATAATGATGTGATTGCTAAATACAATTCTTTGTTTGAATCTAAAAATAACATTGAATAATGAATAATCAAAATTTGTGCTTGTTTTTCAAAATTTAATGTTTGATATTTTTTTGAGACACCTTGATTTATTAACTCATACATAAATGCTTTTTTTCTTAAGCAAAATGAGTTATTATCAAGTTCTTTTGACAAATATTGTTCAAAGTTATTAATATGAGTTTGCGATATTTTATTATCAACTTTTTGCTCATATTTATTTATGTAACATTGAGTTTTAAAGTGTTTGTCATCCAGAATAAGATTGTATTCAACACTATATTTTTTAAACTTGATTTTTTGTGTTAGTAAAGTTTTTATAAATTTAATGAATTTCTCTATATCTTCAATGTTTTGGTAAAAATATGATTCGTTTAATATTGTGCTAAAACTTGAGTCAGTGTCGCAAATAACACTGGCTCGAATTATTTTGTTGGCTACTTCAAAGTTGACAACAAAATTCTTCATAGCTTCTCCTTTTATATTAATTTAGTTAAAACTCTTAATTTAGCACTTCTTGATCGATTGTTTAGTTCAGTTTCACTTGAACTTGGATCAATAACTTTTACACTGAAATTTTTTTGTTCTTTTATTGGCATTTTGGCCGGCATTTTATCTTTGATAAGAGCGCCAAAAAATTTTTTAACGATTCTATCCTCGATTGAATGAAAACTTATAATAGCCAACTTAGCATTTGGTTTTAATAAATCTAGACTTTTATTAAGCATAGTTTGCAACGATTCAAATTCATTATTGACAGCAATTCTAATTGCTTGAAAAACCGCTTTGCAAGGGTTTTTCGCATTGACAATTTTTGCTGGCAATGAATTTCTAATTACATTCGCAAATTGTAATGTTGTATCAATTGGGCGAGACTTAACAATGGCATTCGCAACTTGACGTGCAAGCTTTACCTCTGCGTTATTAATTAAAATCTGCTCAATAGATGCAACATCATAATTATTGATGATGTAATGCGCATCTAAACTTTGATTTTGGTCCATTCGCATATCAAGATATGCATCTTTGTTGTAACTAAAACCGCGCTCAGCATTATCAATTTGTGGAGAAGAAATTCCTAAATCTGCAATTATTCCATCAACAGATTTAATTCCAAGTTTATTTAGCTCTTCAGTTATATATTTAAAGTCTGACTTAACTAATATGAAATTTGCATTAATTTTACTCAAACGCTCGCGACTTTTCTCTATCGCAAAGTCATCTTTGTCAAAACTAATTAGTTTACCTGTTGTTAATTTTTCTAATATGGCTGCTGAATGCCCACCCATTCCAAGCGTTAAATCCACATAAATTCCATCTGGTTTAACTTGCAATGAATCAATAGTTTCCTCCAGCAACACTGAATAATGATTATCTAGCATATTTTGCTAACTCGTTTGCGGCATTTTCTAATTCTTCAACACTTATTTGCTCATTATATTTTTCAAAGTTTTCTGCTGACCAAAGTTCAACAGAATTACCAACCCCAATAAAAATAACGTCTTTTTGGATAGCAGCTTTAGTAATAACGTTTTTTGGCAAAACAAAACGTGCCATTGAATCAAGTTCGATTTCGTGAGTGTTTCCAAGTCAAAAACGCTTTAACAAATTCGCGTTTTTATCAAAAGCACTCTTAGAAGTTAAGTCGGCAGTTAATTTTGCAAACTCAGCTTCGCTTCGTAATTCAACAATATTTTGCATTCCGATTGTTAAATAGAATTTTGAGCCCAGTGCATCACGCAATTTAGCGGGCAACGCAACTCTATTTTTCGAATCAATTGTTCTATCGTATTGTCCGTACACACTTTCCTCCACTATCCACCACTATTCTACATTATTATTGCTTTAATTTTTAATTAATTTTTAATATTTTTTTCAAGATTTTTGCTGGCAAAACAAAAACGAATTTTTGGGTGATTTTTTACGGCAAAAATTCGTTTTTTGTAAATTAAACAATTTTGTAAAAAGGTGGGTAAAAATTTATGGAATAAGCATTTCATAATTAAAAAATCTATTTTTTGGAACCAAAGATAAAAAAATAGTCAAAGATGAGCAAAAAATCAATCTATTTTTCAATGAATTTTTGAATGCATTTTGCAAAATAAATAATTACGAAAAAATTACCTAGATATATAATTTAAATTATTTATTTTATATTTGAAGGAGCTACATGTCTTATTTAACAAGAGCAAAAGAACTTTTTGAAGAAGCAAAACAAATTAGACGTCAAATTCACACTAATCCCGAAGTTGGATTCGAATTGCCAAATACTGCAAAATTAATTGAAAAAATATTAGATAAGTACAATATCGAACACCAAAGACTAGGTGATACCTTCGCAATTATTGGAACATTAGGCGATGCCAAAAAAGGTAAAACTTTACTTTTAAGAGCTGATATGGACGCACTGCCAACTACTGAAGAATCAGGATTAGATTTTGCGTCTAAAAATGGTGCTGCACACCTTTGTGGCCATGATTTGCACACTACTTGTTTACTTATTTCTTTAATTATTCTTAAAGAAAATGAAAACAAATTAAAAGGACAAATTAAATTTTTATTCCAACCAGCCGAAGAGACACTAAATGGTGGAGCACTAATGCTTAAAAAAGGTATTTTAAATAACCCTAAACCAGATGCTGGCTTAGCACTTCATATGTGACCTAATGGCGAAAAACTTGGTATATTAGTTCAAAGAAAAGAAGCACTAGCATCTGCACTAAATTTCAAAATCGAAATTGAGGGCAAAGGTGCGCATGGCGCTATGCCATTTAATGGTGTTGATCCAGTTTTTGTAGCATCACAAATTATTAATGCAACAAATGGTATTCTTGCAAGAGAATTGCCATCAAATAAAGGTGCATCATTATCAATGGGCTTTATTGAAGCTCCTGGTGGAGCTATTAATGTTGTGCCATCAAGAGCATATCTTCAAGGTACAGCTCGTTCATTATTTACTGAAACTACCGAACACTTAAGAACTCGTCTTCCAGAAGTAACTGAGTATATTGCTAAGGCATTTAGAGCAAATGCTAAATTTGAATTTGTAGCAAATGTTCCTGCACTAGTTAATGATGAAAATATGGCTGATTTAGTTATAGAATCATCACAGCAAGCGCTTAATAATGAATATAATGTTGATTATTATGAACCCGCACTCGCTTCAGAAGATTATGCTCACATTGCTGACGAATTGCCAGAATCTTGTTACTTTTTAGTTTCGTGTCCAGCTTTTGAAGACAAAAGTAAAAATATTGGTGTTCATAACCCTAAAACCATATTTAACGAGCAAGCACTAATTATTGGTCCAACTGCCATGGTTCAATCTGCAATTAATTGATTAGATAAAAATTCTAAGTAATGCTTAAAATCTTAGGTTTAGAACTAGATTGAGTTACCATTTTTGAAATAATTGGCACAATAGCCTTTGCTGCATCAGGGGCTGATGTAGCAATCAAAAAGAAAATGGACTTATTTGGTATAACTGTTTTAGGTGTCACAACCGCTGTTGGCGGGGGAATCATTCGTGACATTATATTAAACAAAGATGAACTAACAGCATTTACTAGCCCAATATATATATCTTTGGCAATAGTGGCATCAATAATTACCTTTTTATTAAAAAATAAAAGAATTATTGATGTTGATAGCAAATTTTTCAATTTTGTAGATGCTCTAGGACTTGGTGTGTTTACAATCGTTGGCAGTCAGCAAGCAATCCAAATAAAACAAATAACTGAAATAAGTGCGAGAAATATAATATTAATAATGTTCACTGGCGCTATAACAGGTGTTGGTGGGGGGATAATTAGGGATATATTTGCCAATCGAGTCCCAGTTATTTTTGAAAAAAATATATATGCCTTAGCTTCAGTTTTGGGAACAATTATTTTAATGCTTCTTTATCGTGTTGATATTAAGTTTGCGATGCTAATTGCCTCATTTACTGTGATTATGGTTAGAATCTTGTCAATTAAGTTCAATGTATCGCTCCCAAAACCCAAATAATAAAATGCGCGCGTGCGCATTTTTTAGTCTCCATAAAATAAAACAGAAATATATGAATCAATAATTTGTTTAGAACGCTCAATAATTTGTTCTTTAAATAAATAAGAAATTCATTCATAATTTCCTACATTTGAACTATATCTTTTGTGTCTGAATGTTTAATAGGTTTTCAAACCACTTTTTTCTTTAATAGCGCAGTTAAAAAAGCTGCTAAGTAAATGAAAAATGCAATCGGAAACAAAATTGAGTATCAAATCTTTTTTATAAAAGAGGCTTTGATTCTTTTAAACTCGGTCAAAGTTGTTATTAATCCAAAAACAAAAGGAGTTAAAAGTGTTAAACTAATTCCGATAGTTAAATTAATAATTGCATAATTTCCTAGAGCAATGTTAGAAGTTGAATATCCAAAAATCGCAAATGACAAATTAACCAAAAATGAAAGAATAAAAATTAAACTAGTTGGGAAAATGAATGAAAATATATCAAACGCAGATATACTTGTGAATGATTTTAAAAATAGTTTTCCAGAATATTTTCTAAAAACTTGTAGAAAACCTTTAGCTCAGCGAGTTCGTTGTCTAAAAAATGTTTTTAAATCTGTCGGCTGCTCATCATATGTTATAGCATCTTTAGCATAACCTATTTTTTGACCCTTTGAAACTAAATCTGATGATAGTTGAATATCCTCAGTTAGTAAATGGTATTTTCAACCATCTTTTAAAATATTTGAGTCAACTAAAAATCCTGTGCCAGATATCGAACAACTTATATTAAGAGCTTTTTTTGGTCTATTAACAAATACTGATTCACGAATGTACATTAATCCAGAGATTGCTGCAACCCATGATGAATTGTAATTTTTAGGCATTCTGTATGATGTAATTATTTTGTATCCTTTTGAATACTCAATATTGATGTAGTGTAAAAAATCTTTATCAACCACATTGTCAGCATCAAACACAATAAAAGCATCATATTCTAATGAATTAGATAGCTGCCCCCCGTCTTAATTGGTTAATATGCTTTATTGCATAATCCAAAGTATAGCCTTTGCCGATGTTTTGAGCATCATTTCTTTCAATAACAATTGCGCCCTGTTGGTCAGCAATTTCTTTTGAATTATCAGTGCAATTGTCTGCAATTACATAAATATCAAATAAATCAGATGGATAATTTTGACATTTAAGTGACTTAATTAAATTCGCAATCACACTACTTTCGTTTCGAGCAGGGATTAAAATCGCAAATTTGTGCATAGCGCACATTAAATTATTCTTTTTATTTTTAAATATCCTCAATATGAATCCAACAACAAAATACAAGATATTTAAAAATAGGAATAAAAGGGAAAATATCAACATCGATATATTGAACCACATTAAAAATATTTGCATTATTGCTCCTTAACAAATTATTTAGCATTGTTTCATTGCTTAATACTAAATAAATATCAAAAATTATAATAAAGTTTTTATTAAAAGTAATAAATATTACATTTATAGAGAAATAAATATATAAATAATATTGATTAAAGTTACGACAATTACAGTTAACAATGTTTAATAAATCACAAGCACTAAAAAGTTTCTATTAAAACTAAACAAAAAAGCTAACACTTTTAACGCGTTAACTTTTTTTTCATGTTTAACAGTGTTAGCTAGTTTAAATGTTCACTTGCATCTTCGTATTCTTCATCAAATGAAACATCAATTTTGCTTTTTTTAGCAATTCCAAGCGAACTTGCTTGTTTATTGATACTTCCCAAAACACTATCTGAGTGTTTTTTAACTGTAATGATTGATTTTTTGGCCTTATCAATTGATTTGGCACTATCAGAAACACTCTTAACAAGTTTTTCATATGTTGATTGAACACTTAAAAATAAGTCACGAATCTTATCAATTTGTTGTGAAAAATGATAGTTATTGCTTTGCATAAATATTGAATAAATGAATGCTAGAATATTGGTTGGTCCTAAAACTTGAACATAATGTTCTTTGTATAAGTCAAAGATAAATCCATTACCCTCTTTTATTAAAGTTAAATAAATTGTTTCAGCTGGAATATACATTATTGCGTAAGGAGTTGTTTTTTTGTTAGGTTTTATGTATTTATCGGCTATATCTTTGGCTTGTTTTTTAACAGCATCTCTTAGTGCTTTAAATTTTTCTGCTTTTCTAGATGGGTCATCTTCTTCATCGAATTTTTTTCAAATATCTAAATGGAATTTTGAATCAATTGGAATTAGTATTGATTTTGTTGTATCAAGTTCTCCATCTTTTTCATTCATTATTGATTTAATAACAAAGTCGACTTTTTCTTGTGTGTTAGGGTCAATTGAGTATTGTTCAAATCATAACTTATCTTTAAGATTCGGGAAATGATGTTGCAGCATTTGTGAAAGTGAAAATTCACCAATTAAACCAACAGTTTTGTTGTTATTAAATACTTTTTCAAGCCCCATAACACTTTTTTGAACAGTTTCAAACTTAGTCATTCCTTGGTTCATTTCATCCATTGAAGTTTTAATATTATTAAACTGTTCTTTAATGTGTTTGGTTAGTTTATCTTCAAAGTGTGAGTCAATATTTTCTTTAATTGTTTTGTATCAACTATCATTGTTGTTGGTGATTTCTAACAATTTTTTATCGATTTTCGCATTCAAATTTTCAATTGATTCATTATTGATTTTAATTATTTTTGCTTCTAAATCTTTAAAGTTTGATTCCTGCTGCGCAATGTTTTTATTTATTTTTTCATTGCCATCAAGCAAATTTTTATGAATCAATTCGTTTCCTTCTTTTAGATTTTTATTGATTGAATCCAAATTAGTTTGATTGTTTTTGTTTAATTCATCTTTAACATTGCTCAAAACATCCTTTACATTACTTAATTGTTGAGTGATGCTCAAAGCAATATCTTTTTCAATATTGCTTGAGATATTTTTACTCATACTATCAAATTGTTCTTTAACACCATCATTAATGCCTTTAGAAATATTTTCACCAAATGAATTGAATTTACGGCGTTTTAGTAAAAATACAATTGATTGAGTAATTGCAAAAACAATGATAAATATCATTGTAAAAATTAACAAAATCAATATTGCTAAATCCATATTTTTCCTCCTGATTTATTTCTAATTTAATTATATGCTGAATTATTAACTTGCTTTCTGAATTATCATCAAAAATAGACAATGTTTATAAACATTGCTATTAATCAACGAAAATAATTGTTAATTTAAGGTTTTCTGTTCTATTTCTTTTCTGAATTCGTCTTGTGATTTTAATAAATCTTTAAGTGCTTTTTTACCTTGACATAGATTCTGGTTTTGATATGAATATCAAGACCCTTTCTTTTCAAAAACATTCTTTTCACATGCTAACTCAATTAATTCTCCAATTGAATCAACACCCTGACCGAAAATTATTTCTGTTTGGAACGTTTTAAATGGCGGCGCTAATTTGTTTTTAACAACCTTAATTTTGACATCATTACCGACAATTTCTTTGCCATCAACAATTGATGATACTCTTCTAACTTCAATTCTTACCGATGAATAAAATTTAAGAGCTCTACCACCAGTTGTGGTTTCAGGATTACCAAACATAACACCAATTTTTTCTCTTATTTGATTAACAAAAATAATAGTTGTATTTGTTTTATTTAATGTTGCAGTAATTTTTCTCAATGATTTTGACATCAATCTAGCATGCAAGCCAATTTGATTATCAGACATTTCGCCGTTTAACTCGGCTTCAGGAACTAAAGCAGCAACTGAATCAACAATTATTAAATCAATTGCACCTGATTTTGCTAAATAATCAACAATATCCATTGCTTGCTCACCACTATCGGGCTGAGAAATGATAACTTTTTCTAAATCAATTCCTAAATTAGCAGCGTAATTGGGGTCAATTGAGTGCTCAGCATCAATAAAGGCCGCCACTCCACCCGCTTTTTGTACTTGCGCGATAGCGTGCAAGCATAATGTGGTTTTACCACCACTTTCAGGGCCAAATATCTCTATTATTCTGCCTTGTGGATAACCCTTAATCCCTAATGCTTCATCAAGTAAATATGAACCGGTTGGAATTACTTTAATTGATTTTGTTAAATCTGATGTGTCAAAAAATGTTATAGCCTCTTCACCAAATTTCTTAGTTATTTCGCTAATAGCTTTTTGAACTGCGTCGTTTTCGATTTTTTTCATTCTATTTTCCTTTCAATATGCTATTAGCAATAATTCAAATTTTATTTAAATAAGGAAAAAATTATTAAAAATTGTTTTATTTTTCAATAAACTCTTAAATTATTTTTTTATTTTAAGCTATTAAATTTTAATTAGAAAGTTAGCTACATATTAAAAAATGTAAATAAGGTTATTTTATCGCTATTTTTTTGTTTTTTCTATTATATTAGTAATATTGGTTAAAATATGGAAAAGATTACACATTACAAGTTAATTTATTATAATAATATTGGTACATAATTGTGCCAACAACACTTTCAGTGAATTAAGATATATATTGAGGATTATATGTTTTTTAAAAACCTAGTTAAAATCCTTTCTGACCAAGGACTATATGGAGCTGTTATTGCTACATTAGTCTTTGTAGGTATAGGTTATCTAGTTACCAAAAAAGGTATATTTAATAAAGAAATAAATGGTAAGCTTTCTAAATTCTTATTAGATTATGCATTGCCATTTCTATGCATTGTCGCATTTATGCAACCAGCGAACGCTAAATTAGGTCGTGAAGCTGGTATTGTAATTGGTATTTCTGCAGCGTTCTACATTTTAATCGGTGTATGAAACACAGTAATAATCAGATTGTGACCAAAATTAATGTCAAAATCTGTTTATGCAAAAGCTGAAAGACTATATCAAAAACAAGGCGGAGATTTGACAAAAGAGCAATTTAAACAAGCTCACATTCAAAGCTACGCTAGAAAAATCTCAGCAGCGCAAATGATGGTCGCTTATGCTTCGCTTCAATTCTTTGCGGTTCCATTAGTTACTGCTCTTAAAGGAAATGGTCCAGAAGCAATATTCAATGGTTCAGCAACTGCGCTACTACAAGTATGAAACCTACCTTACATGATTGGTGCGTTCTCATACCTAAAAATGTCTTATTCAGGAGAAAAATTCTCAAAAGACATGATTAAACATATAGTTAAATCATTATTATCACCAATGATGATTTGCCTATACATTTCAGCAACTCTATGAACACTACAATTTATTCCACAAATTGGAAAAAACCTTGTAACAAGCGCAAAAGATCCATTCAACTTTAATGTTGCAGCAGAAGGTGGAAAACAATTCTGAGCCGGAATGCTAGAAAGATTTACAATTCTTAAATCATTCCTAGTTCCAGGTGTTCAATTGATTTCTCCAATGGCTTGAATTCTAATTGGTGGCTCAATTGCTACTTCAGACTTAAAAGAAGCTGTTAAAGATAAAGCTGTTTGAATTACAACTATCAGAAAACTATTCACAGTTCCAATTTTCATGTTCTTAGTGGTAATAGGATTTGTGGTTGGCGGACTACTTACACCAAGTACAGCTACACTACTAGTTATCCTAGGTGCTTGTCCACCTGCTGCCGTTACAATAGTATTCTCAGTTGCTTACAAACACGAACACACACCATTTACAGCTCAAGTTAGTTCATTATCAACAGTTGGTTGCTTAATTGCATTACCAATATGAACTCTTTTAGCTTCGGCTGCTTTCAAAGCTTTAGCTCCAGTTGTTGCAGCTTAAGCAATAAACAAAAACAAAGTCAATTTTATAAACCAGGACAAAAAAAGTTAACACTGAGGTGTTGGCTTTTTTGTCCGAGTTTAAGGGGGAGGCTAACACCAAAAGTGTTAGCTTTTTTAAATTTTCAAATGCAACAAAAAGGAGAATACAAATGTCAAGACACTTTATCAAAGAAGAGTTTGATATGATTTATAAAATCTACAATGAATTTGGGTTAAAACAAACAATAAATTATATAAATGATATTTCGCCAGACACAAATTTTATAACGAGAAAACATCTACTTGAAAGAATCAGAAAAATTATAAGATACTATAATAATGGTATGCAAGATCAATTATTAGATAAAAAGGGTGCGAACAGAAAGCCAGGTAGTGGTAGACCTAAAAAACCAATCGAACCCGATTGAAACGAATTCACAAAAGAAGAATTAATAGAAATAGCTAAGAGATATTACGAGATCAATAAAAATAAATCAAAATCAGGAAAACTTAGTGAAGCTAAAAAACTAAATATTCCCTACAGTAAATCTGCAAAAATTTTTAATGTATGCAGACAAGCAGTAGCAAAATTTAAAACTAGAGTTATAAAAGTAAAGGAACACAAAAACGATGCAATAATTAGAAAATCCTTTCTTGATAACAAAGGTAGATATGGTCGCTTAAGGTTGAGTGCTTATATTTCTATGAAATATAATATTTACATTAACCCTCGAAGTCTTGGAAGAGATTTAAAAAGATTGAATTTAATATGCAAAATTAGAAAACAAAGAAGAAAGAGCGAAATTAAGAACACTAAATTCGCTTTGCCAGATATTGTTAAACGCGATTACAATGACAAATTAAACAGAAATATTTTCGCTACCGATGTTTCATATGTAAAAGCGCCAAGAGATGTTAAGGATAACCATGTATTTTTGTCTGTAATAATTGAGCATAAAACTAAAAAAATCAGAGATTTTAAATTATCTGTAAACAATGATATTGATTTAGTTATGGATAATATAAATACATTTATGTCTATCGATAAAGATTTTATTATTCATTCAGACCATGGATTTCAATACACTTCAAAAATCTATATTGACAAAATAAATAAAATGGGAGGAACTGTTTCATTATCCCGTGTAGGAAATTCTTTGGATAATAGGGAGGTTGAATACTGATTTTCTATTATAAAAAGCGAATGTTTAAATGAATTAGATTACAGTAAAATAACTTTAGAAGATCTGAAAAAAATAATTGCTGATTATATATTTTGATACAACAACTATAGAATTCAATCAATTTTAAATTGAAAAACACCACAGCAATATGCTATGATGTTAAAATAATATTAAACTGTTAACTTTTTTTGTCCTAGTTTATTATGGCTTTGTTTTTTATACAAAAAAATGTGCCCAAAAGCACATTTTCATGAATTAGTCTTGACGAGCTACAGTAGCAACTGCACGAACACGTTCTTTTGTGTAAGGCATAAGAGCCATAAAACGAGCTCTTTTAATTGCCATTGCAACTTTTCTTTGATCTTTTGCTGATAATCCAGTTGCAGATCTAGGTTTGATTTGTCCTGTTCCAGTAATAAATTTGCTTAGTAATTCTACATCTTTGTAGTCAATGTAATTTAGATTTAGTTCAGCAATTAAACTTCTACGACGTTTTGTAAAAGGTTTTTTTGTTTTGTTAAATTTAGCCATTATTATCTCCTAATTTAAATCATCATCTAATGATTCAAACACAAAATTGTGTTTAACATTATTTTGATTATTGTCTTCAAAATCACTTTGAGCTGGCGATTGAGATCCTGCAAATTTATGTGTTTCATCAGTGAATTTACGTTCAGAATTAGCAAAGCTTGAACGTTGTTCTCTTTGTTGTTTCGATTCCAAAGCAGAAACATTATCAACAGTTACTTCGTAAGTTCTAATTACTTCGCCAGAAGCATTTTTATATGAACCTGTTGTAAATAAACCCTCGATTGAAACTAGAGCACCTTTACTTAAGTATCTTGCCATAAAATCTGAATTATTTCTTCATGCAACAAGTGGGATAAAATCAGTAATTGGTTCAGTTGAACTAACTCTTCTATTCACCGCTATTGTAGCACGGCAATAATTCACGCCACTTGGTGTTGTAAACGATCTAATATCAGATGCAATTCTTCCCACTAATAAAACTTTATTCATTTAATCTCCCTCAAATTAATTATTCAGCTTTTCTTTTAGGTTTGTCATTTTGAACAAATTGTTTTTTTGAACGGTTTTTTCTTTCTTTACCGTAACCTTTTTCTGTATCTAAATTAATTACTAATTGTCTTCAAATTTCTTTAGAAATGTTTGAACGACGAACAAATTCTGCCACCAATGATGCTTCACCATTCAACTGAATTAATAAGTAAATTCCTTGTGTTGAATGTTTAATTGGGTAAGCAAGAGTAGTATTTTCTAGCTTTTCAGCTTTTGTGATGTTTTCTTTTCCAAAAACACTTTCCACTAATTCAAAACCGATTTCTGGGTTTGCTTTAGGATCAAGAATCATCATAATTTCATATTTATTCATTTCAATCCTCCTTATGGACTTCTGGGTCTAACGACCAAGGAGTAATATATTTACTCAATGGGAATTATATACAAATAATTAATTTAAATAAATATTATTTAAAAAGAACTTATATGATATTTTTATTCAAAAAATTTATTGAAATATTTGAGCATTTTTCTATTTTTATTACCAAATGTGGTAAATTTTTTATTATGAATAAATTAGTCATAGTCGAATCTCCAAACAAGGTAGCCACAATACAAAAATATTTAGGAAGTGAATATCAAGTTTTAGCATCTGTTGGGCACATTGCTAAACTTTCAACAAAAAACGCTTCACCATCAATAAAAATGGGTATTGATTTCGAAAATTGAGAACCCATTTATTTATTAGACTCAACTAAAAAGTCAATAATAAAAAAATTACGTGATGCCGCAAAAAATGCTGATCAAGTTTTAATTGCAACTGACCCCGATCGTGAAGGAGAAGCAATCGGCGATCATTTAGTTAAATTTCTAAAATGCGAAAATAAGTATGTTCGAATTAAATATAACGAAATTACAAAAGACTCAATTTTAAAAGCAATATCCAATCCAACTAAATTGGATATTGATCTAATAAATGCTCAAAAGGCACGTAGAATGCTGGATAGAATTATTGGTTTTAAATTAAGTGGATTAATTAAACAAAAACTATCAAACTCACCAACCAAGCCGTCTGCTGGCAGGGTTCAATCAATAGCGTTAAAATTGGTTGTTGATAGAGAAAAATTAATTGAAAAATTTGTTCCCGTTTTCTACCATAAAGCGTTTGCAAATTTTGGTAATAATTTTGAAGCAACTTATCATAACGATGCAAATGAATCGGGGCAAAAAGATTGAATTTTCCCACATGAAAAAGCTGATATAGAAAAAATAATTTTTAACGAAAATAAACATTTTATATTGGAATCGGTAAAAGAAACTAAAAAAACATTATCAGCATTGACACCCCTTAAGCAAGCAGTGTTATATAAAAAATCACCATTCTCAGCTTCATCAACTCAAATGGCTGCCCAAAATCTTTATGAAGGTTATGGAGATGGTGGTTTAATAAGTTACCCTCGTACAGATTCAACTAGATTAAGTCAGTACTTTATTGATAATGCACGAAAATATATTGCTCAAAAATATGGACAAGAATATGTTTCAAGTGAAATCAAAGGTTTTTCTGGTGACCAAGATGCGCACGAGGCTATCAGACCAACAGATGTTTCACTAACTCCAGATATGGCAAAAAATAAATACAATTTAAATAATTATGACTATCAAGTTTACAAAATAATCTATGAACACACATTGCAATGTTTAATAAATTCTCCTATAAGATTGAGTAAGTTATACATATTCAACAAAGATTCTTTAAAATTTAGATATTCAACAAGTAAAATTCTTTTTGACGGATACTATGTAGTAAAAGGTGAAAAAGAAGAAGTTGCCGATTTGAATTATAAAATAGGTGAATTGGTAAAAGTTAATCATTTTAAAATAACAGACCATCAAACAAATCCGCCATCTAGATATAGTGAAGGGTCATTAATTGAGGCACTAGATAATATTAAAGTTGGCCGCCCATCAACATTTGCATCAACAGTTAAAATTATTTTAGAAAGATGCTATGTTGAAAATTTAAATAGTTCATTGCACCCTACTGAATTTGGTAGATTAGTTCTTGAAAAATTAATAACTTCATTCCCAGACATAATTGAAGAAGGTTATACAGCAAAAGTTGAGGAAGAACTAGACTTAATTTCACAAGGTAGTGTTTCATTGCAACCTGTTATGAGTGATTTTTGAAACAAATTTAATAAAGTTTACCTTGAAGCACAAGCAACAATGGAATTAACTCAAATTCAAAAAGAATTTTTAGATGAACCTTGTGAAAAAGATGGTGCAAAAATGATAGTTAGATACAACAAAAAAAGCGGTTTAAAATTCGCTGGCTGTGAAAATTTCCCAAAATGTAGAAATACCAAAAGTATTTAATGCATAGGCAACTATGCATTTTTATATCTTATTAAATATTAAAATTAATATATACTTTAATTATATATATTTATGTAGAAAGATTGTCAATGAAATTTTTTAATTACATAGAATATTTATTAAAAAACATATTAATAAATTTTTGCCTAATATTAATTTCAATATTTCTAATTCATTTCGCACTAGGTTTTAACCTAGTTCAAAATTTTCGTATTGAATATAGTTTCGAATATATTGGTAAAATATTAATATTTAATTATGGTAATGTAAAATTAAATTCACAAATTAGTGTTTCTGCAATATTTAATCCATATTTTTACACAACTTTTGCCATATTGCTAACTGTGTTAATATTAAGTCTTGTAATAGGTTTTGTTATTGCCTATAATTTAGCAAAATCAAACAATAAAGTGTTCAAAACATTAAATGCCACACTAACATTTTTAAGTGCACTGCCAATTTTCATTATTGCACCTTTGTTAGTCATAATTAATAAATTTTTATTTCTGCCTTCTGTTTACATTGACACTTTTTATGGCAATTTATTTAATACTATTTTATCTTTATTAACTCCAATTTTAATGCTTTGCTTACTTGTTTTGCCTTTAATTATTTCAATAAATTATCCAATCATTTACGATATTGTCAAGAGTGAATATTATTTGTGAGCTAAAGCAAATGGATTAAGCTATAAAAAAATATTTTGAACAATTCTAATTAGAAATTGATTGTCAAAATTCATTGAAAAAATTGTATTAATTTACTCATACTTGTTAACACTAATATTAGTTATTGAAAGATTTTTCTATATACCAGGTCAGTCATTTATATTCCAATATTTAAAGCAAGAAAAATACTTTAATTTGCTAATGTATTCAATTTTGTTAAATATAGTTAGCATAATTACAATTAAATCTGCAAGTGAATTGGTAATATTTATATTTGATATTAACAAAAAGCAAAGAAATATTTATTTAAGGAGGTCAAAATGGATAAAAAATTATTCAAAATAGCCTCAAAAAAACAACCCCTTGCTCAATTAACACAGATAAAATCTTCTGCAAAACGTTATTGACAAAGGGTTTTTACTAATAAGTGAATGATAGTTGCAATAGTAATTTTAGTATTGCTTTTTGTTTTACTTATTGTTTCTAAACTTTTTTACTCACAAAGTTACAACCAAAGCATCAATGATGCATATAGTATAAACTATGAATTACCATCATCTTTAGTCCCTTTTAAGTCTATTACGCTTCCCGAAGGTGAAGAGTTAAATGTTTTTACAGAGTTAAAACAAAAATACCCAAATTACATTGAAATTAGCAAAATAAATAATCAAAACTATGACTCAAATTCTTATTTAGTTTTATTCAATGCATATGGAATTTTGAACGATAATTCCCTTCATTTATTAGGAACTAATTCAAGTGGTATTGATATCTATGCAAGGCTAATAAAAGTTCTATTTGATTCATTTATAATTTGTTTTTTCTCAATATTATTTGCTTTACTTTTTTCAATGATTTTTGCACCTATTTCAGCAATATATTTGCAGAAAGATTTGTCCAAATCAATTGAAAAATGAATATCTATATTCGCTTTATTGCCCTATTTATTATTTGCATTAATAATTAATTTAACAATGAAATTTAGCATATTAAATTTCATAATATCTTATAGCATTTTGTCATCTTTATTTATGTATATAAATGCTTATCAAATTTCATGTGAAATATTAAAAAATGAATATATAAACGTTGATAAATCTCTTGGATTTAGTAAGTGAAATATATTCACAAAAGATTTAATGAAACCAGTATTTTTTAGTCAACTTATTTTTGCAATAGAGCAAATATCATTAATGTTTATTTCATACTCAGCATTAGCAATATTTAATATCGATAATACTAATATTTCACTAGGTTTGATATTAAATGAATCATTACAACTGTTTGATAAAAATCCAAGCTATCTTTTAACAATATTTGTATACATATCTGCAACAATTTACGCTCTAAAAACAATATCATATTCGTTAAGCGCGGCATACACAAACATAAGGGGGCAAAATGTTTAAAAAATTACTTTTTTGCTCAACTTTACCTCTTGCATTAGTTTGCGGTTCATGCTCATCACTATATAAAGTTGACAAAAAAACATATGTAATCGAAGTAAATAATCAAAATGAAACTTTTAACAATTTGTCAAAAGTTTCAGGCGTTTACGAATCAAGGAAAACACTTCATGACACTTTAACCGGAAACTATTTATTAAGATATAAGTATAAAAACGAAACAAAATATGACTACTTAAATAACTATTTCTATAAAAATGGAGTTAGTGCAAAATTCTTTAAATTTGGCATTATTGATGAAATCCATCTAGTAGATGAACAAAATTCAACTCATATTTTTAACACTGATGAAGATTCTCAAATAAATAATGTAAGCGATTTTATTCACCCTGACATTAATAGAGGTTATAAAAACCCGATTTATCAAATTCAAACAAATAACCATAATTCAATAAATTCTTCATTTTTTAACCAAAAACTTGCAAGCAGTAAACTAATTAGTTTTAAGGTTAAAAACAATATTTACTGATATGACAAAGATAAAAAAACTAATATTTTAATTAATGCGAAAGATATTGAAAAATCAATTGAAAAAGCAAATTTATCTTCTCAACAAACAAATGAATTAAAGGCATTTGGAATTGAAAAAATGGATTTTAAAACACATGAAAATAATTCATATTTTGAAATCAAATTAAATGGTAATTTTAAAGCTGAATTATTTTTAGATTTAATTATTAACAATAAGATTTTTTCTGCTTATAGTGATAAATTCAACTATTCTGAATATTATTTAGTTAAAAATGACCTTAAACACACATTATATAAATCTCTTAATAATGCTAATGATATTCAAAGTGTTTTAATTAAATATAATGCTGCCGGCAAAGTTGATAAGCCAACGCATGCAAAACATTTATTAAATGAATATCATCAAGGACTTGTTTCTAGCAATCTATTAGATGATTTTAGTGATGTTCAGCAAAAACAATTGATTCGAGATTTCAACTCAAACAAAGGCATAAAATTATCTATTGTACAGAACTTTTCAAATAATATAGTCAATACAATTATGTTCAAAGATTTTATTGATGAACCTAATAAGAATAATATTTTTGAAATAATGATGTATGGTAAAAATAAAGATAAAAATAGCCAAATAAGTCAATTTTATTCGCAAAATAATATTGATTTTAGAAACAATATAACACAAATAATAAACAAATATACATTGAATTTTATTGCCAATAAAACTAATTATTATGATAATTTTATATCTCCAAACGCGATAATATCAAATGCCCAAAACACAAATTATCTTAAAGTTATTGATGCAAATGATCATGTGAGCAAAGGTCAAATAAATTTAGCGAAAAATATTGAATTTTATCCACAAGATCTAAAGAAAAATTATTACAATGCTGAATCATTTTTAAATGTAGATAAACAACTAAAATCAATGCATTTTGAATCAATCAGTAAAAAATTAGCCAAAATAATTGATGATTTTTACAAGGAAAACCCTAATATAAAGAATAAAAAAATTAATTTTATATTACCGCTAAAACTCGAATCTTTAGATACAAGAATTATTGAAAAATTAAACAAAATTTTCAATGAAATTAACCAAAATTTACAAGTTAATATTGTTGATATTGATAGTGAAATTGCTAAAAAATATTACAACTTTTCAAACCACTCTACAAATAACACAATTGAATATATTAATAAATTATTATTAACAAGTAATAACAATCTAATTAATGCTTTAACTAATTCTGATGTTTCGAAGTATAAAATACTGAACAAAACAAAACAACTATTAATTAAATTTATTGACGAAAATAAAATTACAGTAAACATAAATGACAAACATTTTTTGGAAAAAATGGGTGAATTTTCAATAAAATTACACAATGAATTTTCATACTTTGAAATAATAAAATTAATCAACGAAATAAAACTTTTATACTCATTACCTTATAATTTAAGCTCAAATATTGATTTAGATAGCTTTAAATATGAATTAATTCAACCATGAATAATTAAACCAACAAGAGAAGATAACTTAACATATTTTGAAGACATAAAAATGGAGGGCAAAAATGAATAAATTTTGACTTGGCTCAATTTTATTGACTAGTCCTTGCTTTTTAGCTGCTTCTTGCGTTAAAAATCAATTTGAAATAAATTCCAAAATTACACACAAATTAACAGCTAATAAAAATATTTTTAATGTTTTTTCAAAAGAGCAATTGAGATTTATAAATGAAAATTATCGACCAATTTTTGTTGATAAATCTAACCCAAAATCTAAAATAGATATTGAGTTTTTAGAGAATAATATAAAAATTAAAAATAGCAAAAACACTGTTTTGGCATCAAAAATTATTGATAAATTTAATTTTTTACCTAGATTAGGAATTCATAAACACCCGAGCCAAAATTATTTTATTGTAAATAATAAACCCTCAACGATTGATAATTATGAATTTTTATTTGAGAAAAATGATTTTGATTTTCAAAATGTAAATGGTGGAGAATATATTAACCTAAATAGTATTTTTTCAAGGTTGTTTAGTAGTGAATTAAATGATAGTTTTAATATTTTGAATCCAAATTTTATACCCCCTAAATGGTTGAGGGCAAAAACAATATCAAAAAATATTGAACAAATAAAACATTGAGAAAACTACATTAAATTAGAATTACTAAGATATGATTTTGGACAATTGCCTCAAATAGATAAGGTTAAAATTTTTCCCATTAAACACATAGAATCAATTGAAAATGGCAAATTTAAAAGTGCAATAATTATAAAAATTGACTTACAAGATAAAGACGGTAAAAGCTTAATATCGGAAAAATATCGCAACCAACATTATCTAGTAGGTAAAAACCAAAATCAATACTTGATTAAAACTGAATTAGACAATATCGCAAAATATAATTCATCCTTATTTAAAAATTACAATTCCGTTATCGACTTCAATAACACATTAAACACTGATGATGATGAATTGTTATTTAATGAGTATGCAAATGTCTATTTTGGTGACCAAACAATTTTAATGTACAAAAATAAATTAGCAATTAATGCCGACCAATATGAAGCATATGTTAATCCAACATACCCATATGAAAAACTGACAGCAAGGGCATTTTTGTGATTTTTAAATAATGATCAAAAATATTTTGAATTGGTAGTACCGGAACATAGAAAAAATATTGATTTAGAATACAAAATAATAAACAAAAAAATAAATAAAAAATACTTAAACGATACTCTTTCATTGATTGAGTTTGATATCGAAGTAACAAAAAGAGATTTATCAAAAAACGTTTATAAATGATATTCAATCGACATTAACTCACACTATCACACATTTTCTAAATATAAAATAACACCCGATCTTAACTGATTTGACCAGGAAACTTATGGTTGAATTTCAGGCGTAAAATATAATGAAAAAACCTTACCAAATAAAGTTATAGGTGCTAATGAATTTTATGAAAAAATTTTACTAAAACTATTGTCTTTACAATTGTATAAGATAAATTCGAACCTATCAATATTCGACAATAAAATAATGGCAAACTATGAAGCTCATTTGGCGCTTAATAACACAAAATTACACGAACAATTAAAAACAAAACTCGGAATTGACATATTCAAATATTTAGTAGCAGATGAAAAGGATAAAACAAATCTGCTTTATGACATTGAGATAAAATATCTTGGTGTTGGTGAAGAGCCCGGAGTTTTAAATATCCAGGTGGATTTTCTTGATAAAAACAAAAAATCACTTCTTAGTGATGTAAATCGCAAAAAAATAATAAAATGATATGGTTTCAAAGGCACAGATTACACTAAAATTAATGAACAAATCAAAAAACAAAACATTCAAGAATTAACACTAAAATATTTATTAGAAAATAATTCAATCAAATTAAAAGACCAAAACAATGTAATAGATTATTTCTTGTGGGGAGGCGAAAATGAAAAAAATAATTAAATTACTTGCGTCAATTACGGCATTAAGCCCCACACTTATTGCTAGCTCGTGTTTTTTAGATGGTTCTTATAATGTTCATCAAGGAAATTGAGATTTTAATTCATTTGGCAATATTGAAAACTATAAAAATATTGACAAAAATTCAATTAAAATCAATTTTAAGAATAATTACAGTATTGATTTCCAAAATAATGTTATTGCGCCAAAAATCAAAAATATTAAAACTATCGAAGATTTAAAACAAATAATTAATGAACACTTTATAATTTCAATTACAGCACTAAGACCTCATTCAGGATGAGGTGATGGGTATGCTCAATTCAATCATATTCACATTGAAAACATTCCAAACGTGTTTTTAGACCATGAAAAAGTTCTTCACTTCCAAATGCATATTGATAGTATTGAAAATTTCAAATTTGAAAACAATATTATGAGCCTAAAAGCAAAATTTGCAAGCAAAAACTTTGATAAAAACAACAAAAACCAGCCTTTATATTATTTTGAGCATGAGTTTCAAATTAAGATAGGAGGCCAAAATGGATAATTATTTAAACAATTTTTACAATTGATTAACATCCCAACCCCACATTAATGATTTGGGTGCAAAAGCGATTTTAGCGCTAATTGTTTCAGTAATTTTATTATCAATACCTATTTTAATTGCAAGCATTGTTCCTTTTATAATCAAAAAACCAAAAAAAGAGTTTTCGATATATCTTTATTCATTCATAACTGGTATGTTTATTATTTTAGGTTCTTTTGGATATCTAAGAGAATCAATCGAAATAACAAGTATTGGTAGCGGACTTAAAGGCGAAAATATTCCGGCAAGCAATATTTATTTATATAACATTTTTGTTGTTGGAGGTGGCGCATTAATAGGAATTATCAGTGCTTTTGTAATCAAAATAATTATTTATAAAGTTATTCAAAAAAATTACAAGTTAAAAAACTCAATTTTTATTCATAATCACGAACACGGGCATCATCAAGGTGAAATTGCTCACACTCACGAGCATAAGGACCATATTTGAAATGCAAATGATTTAGCTGATGTTCATTCAAATTCTCCAAAATCAAAAAATAAATGAACAGCACTAGTGCTTTTGTTGGGGCACAGAATACCTGAGGGCTTATTAATTGGAATTAGTTTGCATAATTTGATAGCAAATCCAAATATTAATGCAATATCAGTAGCCTTCTTTGTTTCATTTTTATTACACACAATACCTGAAGAAATTGTATTTTATTACCGCCAAAGAGAAATGGGTATAAAACCAATTTTTGCATTGCTTAATTCAATAGGAGCACTTGCTCTTATTATCCCATTTATATTTATTGGCATCTATGGAGCAAAATTTATTGATTCAGTCGCTTGACTAAAAGCAATGATTTTAGCAATCGTAGGTAGCGTAATGCTCTTTACTGCTCTAATGGAATTTCTACCCGAGTTTTACCACAATAACATGGAAAAACGTAAATGGTTTACAACATTCATAATGTTATTTTTAGGAATTATATTCACAATTTTAATACTTTGTTTCCATCAACATGGCCAATCAATAGCAGTTTTTAAAAAATAGTTTATACTTTGTTTATAAAGGGTAATTATGGATAAAAATAACTATATAAAATACAAAAAATTTGTTTCTGTATACTATGTTTTGTTAGTGGTTAGTAGTGCAATAACAGTATTGTTTACGGCGTTGATTGTAAATAAGGTTGAATTTTTCCACTTTACACATGGTGCTCAAAATCTGCAAATTTACAACATAATTTACATTGTATTTATTTGCATTTTTGCTTTTCTGTCTTTATATGCAATCATTTTAATTATCGCAATCAATTCATTTATCTATAAATTAGAAAAAATCAAGACTCTTAAACACGAAGAATTTGAAGCAATGGAAAAACGAATTAAACAACACAGCATTGCGCTAGATATTATTAGTTTCAACAAACATCTTTCATATGATATTTACACCGCTTCAAAGGATTAATAAAATGAGCTTTTACGAGCTCATTTTATTATTCTCACAATTTTGCGTATTTTGCGCACAAATCTTGGCTTCTTTATTAATATCAATCAACAAGACAATTAAACCAATCAAAGCTAAAAGAGTTATTAAAATCCCTAACCCAATTAAAACTTTATGCACTGCTTTTATATTACTGGTTAATAAAATAATTATCAAGACTATAAGTGCCGTTTCTAGTGGGATAATAATTGCATAGATAATTCCAATACTCATCAAAATTTCTGATAAAAGAGAAGCCAATGATTGTTGTTGACCATTAGCAGCTGCTAAAATAAATTTTTGTAGTTCAATTCCTATAAAAATTATTCCAATAAAATTTAAAATAAATAGCATTGAAACGATTATCAACGACGCTGTAGCAATTTTTTTAATTAATTTATTCATATTAACATTTTATACTATTAGACATTGAAAATTATAAATTACGTGAATTAGCTCTTTATTTCTGTTTAAAACGAGCGTCTTTTTTTATAAAATCGTTTAATTCATCAACAACTTTTTGTTTATCTTCAATTGATTCTGATGAATCCATTTTTGCAACAAACTTTTCAATTGTTTTTTTAAGTTCGTTGTCGTTATTTTTTTCAATATATGAAGCAATTTTTGCTAATAATTCCTTAAATTTTTCAATAAGAACTTCTAATTTTTTGTCGTATTCAAGATATTTATCAATATTTTTGATAAAATTTTTTTTGATATTTCAAATATGCTGATTAATTTGATTTTCATCTAAATTTATAATCTCATTATTAATTTTAATAATCTTGTTGTATTCTTCTTTGTCGATTACTCTAAGGATATATTGTGCTTCTTTAAATATTTGTTCTCATTGATTTAATGCATATTTTTTGTCATCAAAAATTTCACGTTCTAAAATTCTTGATGCTTTATGTAATTCAGGAGTTGCGGGTAAATCAATTCCATTTTTAATTTTTTCGTCAAACAAAGGTTTGATGAAGTTAATCAATGAATTCTTACCTTGATTATAAGCTTCTACTATGGCATAATTTTCTTTCGATTCTTTTACTTTTTGCTCTGTTTCTGAATTGATTTCGCCAATTCTTTTTTCTTGGATGGCAAAATTAGTTTTAGTGTAATTTAACATTTCAAGATAATCTTGTTTTGTTAAAGGAACTAAAAAAGTATCAATTAGTTTTTTGCGTAAAATTTCTAGATTGTTTTTATTATCAGCACCATTAATTTCTTTTTTTAATTTAAGAATATCATTTGCTTTCTCAAGACTAATTGACTTATAGTGTTTTTCGATAAGATTTATTCTTTGAAGCAAAATGGCTTTCAGATTGTTTAATTCAATTTTTTGTGAATCCGAGTTATTGCCCCCACCATTCTGACCACTAGAACCTTTAGATGGGTTAGTTTCAATACCATCATCGGGTTGTTTGGGTTTTTCAGGGTTCTTAATATCATTAGTTGTTTTAGAACAAGATATTGAAACTACACTAACACTAAATATACTTGATATTGATAAAAATTTATTTAACTTCATATGACCTCTTTACGTAATTGTTCTATTATACTTTTAAAATTATTTAATTAAATAAATAATGAATATTTTACCAATTCATTCAAAATCAAATTGGAAAAATAAAAAACCTATGCGGTTTTATATCTTAGATTATTATTGGTTAAATTAGATGGCTTCTGATTCTGCAGCAACATCTTCTTCATCATCTTCATTATTTCCAATTAATTTATTGATTTTTTCAATTGCGGTTTCATAATCATATGTACGAGGGATTGAAGGAATTTGGTCATTTATGCGTTTTAGATCTTCTAATTCTTTTTTACCATCTTCTCCTTCCAATATTATTCCAGCTTGCTCCAATAACATTTCATATTCTTTTTTGGCTTCTTCAAGTGGTCTTTCTTTGGTATCGCTCTCATCTGTTTGTACATCATTTTTACTTAAAAGCTCATTTATTTTTTTGATTGCCGCTTCATAATCTTGAACAGTAGAATTGTCACCAAGAGTTTTATTTATTGATTCCAATTCCGCAATTTGTTCTTTGTCTAATTCTTCGTCAGAAAATAACAATTTAGCTTCCTTATATTCACTTTCGTATTTTGCTTTTATTTCTGTTAATTGATCATTTTGCTGAGTTTTAGGTTTTTCTTGATCAGACATAGGATCATCTTGTTGCACTCTGCCATTGTCGGCATTATTTGCTGATGAACCATCTTGATTTGTATTTCCAAATTGTCCTTGTTTAGCTAAACCATCTTGATTTGTATTTCCAGATTGTCCTTGTTTAGGTTTTTGGTCTTGTTGACCATTTTTATCTGGCGATCCTGGTTTAGAACCTTGATCGCCTTGTTGATCTGAGGGATTCATTACTTTATTATTTTTATTTTCTTCTTCTACTTTTTTTACTTCTTTTGTTTTAGTGCATGAAATAGCCACCAATGGTAAAAATGTAGTTGCACTTGCCAATAGTAAAATTCTTTTATTTTTCATTATCTCTCCTCGAAAAATTTATATGGTTATAATATACTAGCTGACTTATTAACATGAAATAAATATCTTTATTTATACAATTCATAATTATTTCCATATTTTTTTCATATCAATAAATGCGCAATTATTAAAACTTTTAAATATAAGTTATATTTTTAATTTTTAAATAAGGCTTATTAGTAAATTAATAAGACTAAAAAATCCCTAATTTATAGGGATAAAATATATTAATAATTATTTATTTTTTGCAGCATTTTCAATTTTAGTTACTAATGGAGTAATAATTTTATTAACTAATTTATTCGCTGCCTTGTCAATGAATTTAATTTTTAAAAGCGCAAATTTTTCAACTTTTTTAAGATTGTTAACAATCAATTTAGAAATTTTTTCAGATAAATCCTTAGAAATTACATTCTGATTGTCGATTAATACCATTAAATAAATTGTTTTACCTAAATTTTCAATAATGCTATTATCAAATAATTCAGAAAGTTGATCAGCTAGTTTAGCACCTATAGTTCTGACTCTATTTTTTTCTTTAATTTCATCTTCACTTCAATTTGAATCTGGTTTTTTAAAGTCTAATTTAACATTTTTGGTTTTTATATTGTTTTTTGTGTTTGTTAGTTCGATATTTAATGACCAACCAGCATTAATATTTTGATTTATTTTAGTAATTCTAATATCCTTTTCAAAAGTTACATTTTGTGATTTTAAAAAGTCTAAAATCATTTTTTCAGCTGCTTGATATTCGGTTTCTTTTTTATCTTTTTTTGCTTCATCAAGCGATGTTTTACCATTTTTAACACTTTTAGTTCCTACTTTATGAATAACATCTTTAAGTTCATTTGTAAATCATTTTTCAGTTACATAAAAATTATTAAATTCTTTTTGAAGCAATTTTTCAAATTCTTTAGCATCAGACTCAGTTTCGAATTGAACATTTATTTCTTCTGTTCTAATCTCTGGTTTAAGATTTGTAAAATCAAATTTGTCTACTTTATTAAATATATTTTGCAAGAATTCATTTTTTGTAAATTTTTTAGACAAACTTTTGCCTGAAAAATTTACAGATACATTTATAAAGTCATCATTGGATTGAGATGCTTGGTTTAATTGATTAACTAAATCATTTAATTTATCTTTAAGTTTTAAGTTCTCATCAGTGCTTAACTTAACTTCAAATGTAGTTTTAGCTTTAATTTGTTGCCCTGGTGTTGGATTTGGAATGTTTGTGCCATTTAATTTATCATCTTGCTTTTTCTCTGATTTCGCACAAGAAAAAGCAATAAGTGGCAATAATGATACTGGCGATAATGAGCCAAAAATAAATAATTTTTTAAGTGATTTTTTCATGATTCTCCTTTTATCAAGTGTAAACATTATATACATATATATATATATATATATATGAAAAACATATAGTTAAAAAATCACATAAAGATGGAAATTTAGAGTATTTTCCCAACTAAATTTATTTAAATTTTAAATTTTCAAACACCAAATAATATTAAAACTAATCAAATATTGCAAAAATCACTCAAAAATAAAAGGGAAAAATAAACATAGTTTTTCACATACCGCAGTTTTTGAAAGCCATTTTTGCTTACTTGCTTATTTTTTTTTTTTTTGTATACTAATGTTGCAGCAATCAATTAAGCAAAATTTATAAAAATATTGAGGAGATGAACTTTATGGGCATATTAATTTGCGAAAATTGTAATAAATTTTTTAATAACAATCAAGATATTTGTGATGTGTGTCAAAATAAATTAAAAATGTACTATTCAAGTGAAATTTTCGAGAACAAAAAATAAAAAAAGTCAAGATGAAAATCAAAATTGCGAAAACAAACACAATGACCAACAAGCGGAATATACATCAAACACAATAAAAATAGTGCAAAGAGAAACATACCTTGACACTATTTCAAACAATTGAGCTTATTTCGGTATCATTTTTGCCATTCTATTTCCACTAGTGGGATTAATTGTTTCATCAATCGCTTATCATAGGTCAGGCAGTTTAGAGGGACGTGGAGAAACATTATCTAAGGTGTCAATTTCAATTTCAATAATTCTAATGATTATTGACATTATCATTTTAATAATTATATTTGTAAGTCGCTCCGCTCATCCTATTACACATAGCAGTTGAAGATAATTTTTTGAAAAGGTAAATAAATAGAATTTGGTTCTATTTTTTTATTAAAAACAACACAGTAATTAGCTAAATACTGTGTTGTGATTGAATTTTTATTGAAAAAGTTCAATAAACTAATTAATATTTAATGCATCATCAATTATATTTATAGCGTTTTCATAAGGAGTGTATTTATTTGGATTACTTACAACATCACGCTCTAAATTTGACGGCACTTCTAAATCGATTTTGTTGTTGAATTCTTTATTTGTGCTTGCACCTATTAAATAATAATTGTTATCGTTGTTGTCGCTTTTGACAAAGCATACAGCAATACTAATTTCACTACTAAACAATTTATATTCACTAGAATCGATTCAATTTTGAATATATTTTTTATAAGATTCAATTAATTCCCGAGTTTCCCAGTTTCAAATAGCATACTTTATTTCCCCTCTATCCTAAATTATCAAATTTCACCTTATTAGGAAATGTTTTTATATATCAGCCATATTTACTGCTGTATACCTTCATCATATTCCAAACACTTAATTCAAAATTTGTAAATTTTAGCATTTCTTCTAATGATTTTATTTCACCGGTTTCAGTATTTTTAAAATATAAATTTTTACCACCTATACCACCTTTATAATAAAGTTTATCCATTGGGGTCTCATTAATGACTATTCGTTTAATATTTTTCGCCTAAACTTTTACTAAAAAATTATTTTTGGTTTTTAAAAAAATGTTCATAAATATACTCTCTATTTTTTCATAACCATGAAAAGTTTTCTTTTTCAAATCTAACACCATTTACAGAAATATTTTGATAATTGCATACAACACAAAAATAAAATTCATTACAAAATTCTTCGTAACTCTGGCATGACTTTAAGATTTCAACAATAGTTTTAAAATTAGAATTCTCTATGGTTCGTTCTAATTTAAGATTAAATTTTACAAAAACTTCAAGCATTTCCTTATTTTCTACATCTGGTGTGTTTTCTATCAATAACTCATCAGGTAATTTATCGTTTTTATCTTTTCATTCTATTAGGATTTTTTTAATACTAAAAAATGTATATATTTTAAAAATAGTCTTTAAGTTATTTGTTATAGTGAAAATAGGTAAAAAGCAAAAATAAAGACATGTTTCAACAAAATCATATACATTAAAACTCGATTGTTGCAACTCTTTTCAATTAACTATAAAAATTGAAATGCTGACAATTTGTAAAATAAAAGAAGCTAAACCTAGAATACTACATATGATAATTTCTTTTTTTCAAAATTTTAATTTAGAGTCAAATATATTGAAACAAATTTTATTTACTTTTCTTTGTTTATTTTTATTAATGTTATTCATCAATGATGAATAATTATCCTTTAATATTTTTTTATAGGTGATACTATTAACTTTTTTGAACCATAAACATGTCAATGAACATAACCAGTCAGCTAATATGAAAAGCAATCAAAAGATTATGGCTATAATTAATTTGCCAAAGGCTGTGAGCAAACCATCTTGAAACAATGTTATACCTCTCTCCTAGCCCAAATTATCAAATTTAACTTTGTTAGGAAATGTTTTGATATATCATCCATATTTTTTGCTATATACCTTTAGCATTTTTCATGAGCTCAACTCAAAATTTGTATACTTTAGCATTTCCTCTAATGATTTTATTTCACCAGTTTCAGTATTTTTAAAATGCAAATTCTTACCGCCAACGCCCCCTTCTCAATAAGGCTTATCCATAGGTGTTTCATTAACTACTATTCATTTAATATTTTTCATATTGCCAATTTGGATTGATATTTGCTCTGTTACTAACTTCAACTTATCCATTCTTTCTTGAAATTTATTATATTCATTTATGCTAACCGACAGATCATAAATATTTATCATTACACCAAAACTAGATAACCTCGAGCTAATAGTGCTAAGCTTAATAGCGCGTTCAGTAATTTTATAGTTAATTAATGATAATGCTTTAAATTTGGCATACTCAATACTTACAGAAAATGAAACTGCTTTTTTTATTACTCATGATGTGGGCTTTGTCTTTCACTCTTTAAAATTATTAATTAATTTTAAAACTAATGCCTGTTTTTTCTCAAAACTATTTATGATAATATCTAACATCGTAGAAATGGCTCCAAAAGTGGCAGCTGCTGCTGTTGCTCCTGTTGCAAATGGTAATGTTGCACCAAGGGTTGAAGGAGCTAATGCATAAAGACCAGCGGCAAGAGCACCTGCAGCAAAAGCTCCAGCTTTGAAGGCCATTGAGGCTATTCTTAGGTTTTTGATTTTCTTTGCTAGTGGATTAACTTTTTCTTCTATATTTTTTAACAATTCTTCAAACCTAGAAATTTCTTGAAAGATGTTTTTGCCATTTTCTGTGCCATCATCATTTACAGCAAATTTATTTTTTGCATCGGTAACAATTCTTTTATAGTAGCTATCAAATTGTTTATTTAATTCTTTTTTCTCATTTTTAGACTTTCTTTTTTCTTCTAACAGCTTATTTCTTATTTGCTTAAATAAATTTTTCTTAAAGTCCTCTTTATTTAGATCAATATTTTTTATGGCATCTTCGCTTAATAAATTTGCTTTTTTATATTTATTTATTAAAGCGTCGCATAATTGATCTTTTTCGCTTTCAGTTATGCTGTTCATTATTTGTTTAGTGGATGCTTTTTCCTTATTCATTTTATTTGTAAGTGAGTCAAAAAGTTCACTATTTTCATTAATCATATTATTGAAAAGTTTTGTTAATTGCTCATTATTAACATCATTTTCACTATCAATACCATTTTGAGCTTGCACAACCGAAACGGGTGTTAAACTGGTAAATGTGTTTATTTGTTTTGAAATTGAAAATACATTTTTCATATTACTCCGTTATTTAAAAATCTTATTTTTAAAGGTTTATTAATATAGTATATTCTTAAATTAAATTTTTCTGGAATGAGTAAAATTCGGGTGTGTTGCTTGTCAAGCAATTTAATATCGTAAATATTATACGCTAATTTAAACCAGGACAAAAAAGTTAACACTGAGGTATTGGCTTTTTTGTCCTAGTTTATTGCACTTGCTTTTTTAGTGTCTTTTTTAGCGTTTTTACCTATAAAATTTTGATGTAATATTACCTCTCTAATTCGCATTTTTGGGCGATATTTTGAACCTTGAAATCGAGTATAAAAATCGTCAACTTCGATATGAATTTTCTTGTAATTTTTCGCTTAAATACCGACGTATTTTCGTTATATTTTTTGTCATTTTTTTCAATAATTTGCTGCGATATTTTAAAGCGTTTTTTCTTCTCATATAGCAACTGTTTAGATGGTTTTAAATTAACTAATTCATTAGGTAATTTTTGATTATTTAAATCACTTATAATGCAGAATTTTATTAAATCAAAATCATATTTTGAACATTTTAAACGCTTAATAATATCGTCGTGATAATGCGTTATTCGATGCTTTTTGCCCCTTGCATCTATGTATTCATACATCGTATAATTTAGTTTAAAAATACCTCCAGGCGTTATTCAACACTTGGATTTTCTTTTAGAAATCTTTCATTCTGGGTGTAATATAAAACGATTTTTTGTTCTAAATTCTTGTTCTATCACATTTAATTCTTGTGCTTTTTTAGCATAAAAATTACTTAAATATAAGTCATTGTTAAATATATTAATATGAAAATCAATAGCATAAAAATTATGAAAAAACATAGTACAACTATGCTTTAATATACATTACATACGCATTGTTCTGCGTTTTTTGATTTGGTGTTCTGGCTCTTGCTCAAGTTCTTGTGAATTTTGATTTAAAAGGTTTCTTTTTTCTAATTCTTCATCAATGATTGAAGTGTTTTCAACACAATATCTTTCTTTAATAAATCAAGTAGATATCTCTTCCATTGGTCAACCAGAATTGCCGAATATTTCTTTACTAAAATCTTTAAACTCATTGCTAAAAACACTTTTATCAATTCATTCACCTAAAGATTCTTTTTCATAAGCGTTTTTGAATTCTAAAAGTTCATTATCTTCTACATTAAAGAAAAAATAGTCTTGTTGAATTTTGGTTAATTTGTCTGAATTGATGCGAAATTCATCATAAAAATTTAAACTTGTTCTTCTTTTACCTCAAGGAAGAGTAAGACTACTCCATATAGTTCCATCTGATACTCTATAATCTCTAAATTCTTCTGTGTTAAGGATATCTTTTTTAACTAAATCGATAATTTCAACGACATTATAACCTTTATCTAATAGTTCATTGTCATATAGATAATGATAAATGGGGGTGTAAATCCTATCAACCTTTAATTCTTCTTTTGCTATATCTATTCCAGCATCAACTGGATTTAGTTCTGCCATTGTGCGGTTTGTTCTATGATAACTAACAACAAAAGCATTGGCTTTTCTAATTGTTTCAGTTTCTTTATTATCAAATAGATTTTTTCATCATCCTTTTTCTTGCTCAAAACTTGCTTGGCTTGCATACAGTAATTCGGGTTCAATAATAGGTTCTTGTTTATCGTTATATCCTGTAATACTTAAATTCATTAATGAGATGTGGTCATTTTTAAAGTTCTTCTCAATCTCAGTGATAATTTGCATTGCATAATTAAAAGGGAGTTGATCTACTCTCGGAAAATTATCTTCTCCATAAGCAACTTCAAAATCTTTTGAGCGCATTCTAAAAATTTGTGAACAATCAAGTAAACTATCTTTAAAAAATAAAGAATCAGAATTTGTTGCACTTGCAGGAATAAAAATTTCTGTAGAAAATCTGTCTTTTCCCATTTTCTCTTTATTAGCACTTCGCGCTTTAACAAAATAATACATATCCTCATTACCGTTATATCAAATAACAACAGGATGTCCATTAATTGGTTGCCCAAAAACATTAAAAAGTATATTATGTTTAGGTAAATATGGGGTGAATTTATCAAATTGCATAAAAATTTGCCTCCAAAATTTCTTATATTTAAATTATATTATTTTGCCATAAATGAAAAAGCGCTTGCTAAACCAGGACAAAAAAGTTAACACTGAGGTGTTGGCTTTTTTGTCATGGTTTACAACTATGTTTTAATATACATTACATACGCATTTTTCTGTGTTTTTGGACTTGTTGCTTAAGTTCATGTGAATTTTGATTTAAAAGGTTTCTGTTTTCTAATTCCTCATCGATGATTGAATTATTTTCAATGCGGAATCTTTTTTGGATGTATCAACTAGCCATTTTTTCTATTGGCAAATAGTAATCTTCAAATTCTTGTTTGATATAATCTTCAAATTCATTGATAAAACAACTATTGTCAATTCATTCACCTAATGATTCATTTTCATAAGCCTTTTTGAATTCTAAAAGTTCATTATCTTTTACATTATTGAAAAAATGGTCTTGTTGAATCTTAGTTAATTTGTCTGAATTGATGCGATATTCATCAACACTATTTAAACTTGTTCTTCTTTTGCCTCAACGAAGTGTAAGACTACCTCAAACATCAGCATCAGATACTTTATAGTCTTTAAATTCTTCTGTGTTAAAGATATCTCTTTTGACTAAATCGATAATTTCAACGACATTATAACCTTTATCCAATAGTTCATTATCATATATATAATGATAAATAGGATAGTTAATTCTATATCTTAACTCTTCATTTACTATATAAATACCATCTTTAATAGAATTTAATTCGGCTGCTTGGTGCGTTTTCTTAAAATAATCATCTACAAACTTATTAACTTTTCCTATGGTTTCATTATTAGTTAAATTATGATATCATCCTTTTTCTTGCTCAAAACTACCTCCACTCGCATATAGCAATTCTGGTTCAATAATAGGTTCTTGTTTATCGTCATACCCTGTAATACTTACATTCATTAATGAGATGTGGTCATTTTTAAGGTTTTTTTCAATTTCATTGATAATTTGTGTAGCGTAATTAAAAGGGAGTTCATCCACACTTAAAGTCTTATTATTTCCATAAGCAACTTCAAAATCTTTCCCACGCATTCTAAAAATTTGTGAACAGTCAAGTAGACTATCTTTAAAAAATAAAGAATCAGAATTTGTTGCACTTGCAGGAATAAGAATTTCTGTTGGTAATTTATCTCTTATTATTCCTTTTTTAGAAGCACTTCGTGCTTTGGCAAAATAATACATATCCTCGTTATCGTTATATCAAATAACAACAGGGTGTCTATCTATTGGTTGCCCAAAAACATTAAAAAGTATATTATGTTTAGGTAAATATGGGGTGAATTTATCAAATTGCATAAAAAATTTGCCTCCAAAATGTCTTATATTTAAATTATATTATTTCGGCATAAATGAAAAAGCGCTTGCGCGCCTTATTTACTTTTACATACATTTTTAGTTGCACTAATTTTATTATTTGCATAAATAACTACATCTTTTATAACTGATTTTTGAACAGCAGTTATAAATAATTCAATATATTCAAAGTCTATTTTTCCGTCTTTTGTAGGGAGTTGGATTTTCCTGTTCTGAATTTTGTCTCACGAACACATATTTCCATACCCGAATTCGAATATCAAATATTTAAAAGAGTTCACTATATATAAACCTTGTTCTTTATTCATATTAAACTTAGGAATCAAAGAAAAAACTCTTGCGTGAGTCACCATTTTATATTTGAAATCTCTATAAAAAGAGTTCCCGAACATATCAATAGTGATAGTGCCACCATTAATAACTTTTGCACTTATGTTTGTTTTTCCTAATATACCATTATTTGTCACACCAGCAGTGATAACATATTCGCCTACATCATTGATATGGCTTTTTTGTATATCAAAATCTCCATTTTCACTATCAAACAAATCACCAATTCTATACTCAACTCATTTAATGTTATTAAAATTATCAATGCTTTTTTTCTCGTCACTGGTTAATTCATAATTATTTAGACCAGTTGCCTTTAAATATGCTTCCAGCTGGGCAATATGTTGAGCTTCCAGCTCGGCAATAAAAGATTCCATAAATTCAAAGTCTATTTTTCCATCTTTTGTAGGGAGTTGGATACTGTGGTTTTTTATATCATCTAATTTATAACCAGCTTGTTGATAATCATATAACGAAACAAACTTTTGAATGTTAGAAACAAAAAAATATGCGATTTTTTCATTCCATTTTCTTATTAAATCGTTTGGCGTTAATTTATTTATGTTTTGTGAACAATAATAAGATTCTTTTTGAAATTTTACATATTTATAATTTCCTATTACTGTAGCTGTAATTGTAAAAGGTTCATTAGGCTCAAACATTCTTTTTTCTATTTTCCCTTGTATTCCATTATTTTCAAATGTTCTACCAACAAAATTTACTCCATCGTCAATAAATTTAATTGCATTGCTATCTAACGATTTAGTTCCTGTTACCTTAAACAAATCTCCAATTCTATACTCACCCCACTGAACATTTTGGAGTTTTGCGTTCAGTGAGGTATCTATTTTTTTATCTTATCATCAACCTTATTTTGATTTTTGAGTATGTTGGATACTTCGAATGCTAAATATTCTGCAACTGTTTTTTTAAAATCCTCAAGAGTTACCTTATTGTCTTTTGGTGCTGTTTGATTTCAATCGGCGCCATTTTCAGGATCAACATGGCCTTCATAATACTCTTGTTCAGTAAATATTTTTAATTTATGTTTTCCAAAGCGCACTAAATCAACAAGTTCTTGATATCTTTCTTTTGCTCTATCCTTATCTTTTAGATTTGAACTAGATTTTTTTCTATTTGTTCGTGAATATCCATCATTTGTAAAATCAATAAATTTGACAATATCATCCTTTGAATGAGATTCACCAACTTTAAATACATATATGTTTGTTTGCACACTTGATTTGCCAATAAATAAATCTGTCGGCATTTTTATGCTTGCAAGTAATGTATTCCTTTTTAATATTTCTTGGTTAATTATCTTTGCCTTACCACTACCTGCTGAATTTTGAATAATAATTGAAGCATACCCTTTGTTCATCATTGATAATGCTTTTTTAACAAAAATCATACCATTACCATCTGCTGAATATGGTGGGTTAAGAATAAATGCGGTTGCAGGGAAAACTTCATTTGTTTTACCAAAACCATATTTTCCATCAAAATCTTTTAAAGAGTCTTTATTTAGTATGTTTGAACTACCATCTCCCATTAAAATCATATTTAAAATAGCAAGCATATAAATATTTGGTAATAATTCTAGACCTAGTAATTGCTCGGCTTTGATATCGAGTATTTTTTGTTGTAAATCCTTAGGGGATGTGATTTTTGATTTTGCGTCAATAATCATTTCATTCATTGCAGCAACTAATAATCCAGCACTTCCTGTTGCAAAATCTCAAACATAACTATCTTTATCCACTCTTGCTAGTTTTGCTAATAAAGTTGCTACATATGACGGAGTTAAAACAACATCATTTAATTTATCCTGAGTAAATCCAAGTCAAGAATACATTTCATTAAATAATTTTCCAGTAAAATCTGTTGTTAAGCCTATTTTGTAATATATGCCTAAATCATCAACAATTTTTGAATATATCCTTTTTAGTTGACTTTCACCATTTTCAACTTTATTAATATTGTCAGATAGTAAAGTGTTTTTAAGCGTTCGTATAATTAAATGTTGTTTTGAATCTGGCAGATTTTTTTCCCTTAAAAATGATTCAATTTTTCTAATAATAACATCACCATCAGTATTACCTAATTCAGGTGAAGATTTTAATTCTGATTTTTCTAGTGGCTGTAATTTATCTGGAATGCCTAATGATGCCATAATCGATGCAGCTACTAAATATACTCTGTCATTTTCGCTTAGTCCATTTTCGTTTTGATAAATATCATTATTAAGTTTAGTTAAACTTGCCTCAATTTCTTTTTCTTTTTTCTCTCTTAGTTTTTGTAATTCTTTCTCTGTTAAAGATAATTCATTGATTTTTTCTATAAATTCATCAAATTTATCCTTTTGTAAAAAAGATAAATCGCTATATTTGCCAACTTCTTGCCCAACACCAAAATTGTCTTTTGAAACGTAATATACACCAATCAAACGTTCTATTTCTCCATCTATGTTTTTATGCCCAGTAATTCCTATCGCAATTACCCCGTCATAATTTGTATGATGTAAAATTGCATTCGCATAATGAACAGCGCCATTTACTGCATATTTATTTATATTTTGATAATTGGGATGATTTTTGCTTGTTATGTTGTCAACTCTGTTGTTGTCATCCAATTTAACTAATGTGTCTTTATATCCCTTATATTCAATAAGAATAGGATAATATTTAAGATTTTTACCCTTTAAAAGTAATTTAACATCTGGACGGTTCCCCCCCCCTCCGCCATTTTTGGATTTATACTCATCCAATGCTTTATCGATTTGGTAGTTTAAACTCTCTTGCTCTAATTTAAAATCTAAACCATAATCCCTTAACTCTTCATTTGTTTTTTGTGCTATGTTAGGCTCGATTGATTTTATTTTTGCCATATTTCCCTCCACCTAAGATTAATACTCTTACAAAGTAATACAAATAATTTTTAATTACTAATTAATAATATTCTACACAAAAAAAATTCCGAAATTAACGGTATATTTTTACAGATAACTATTTAAAATTGAATGAGTAAAACCGGGCATGCTGGTTAATAAGTAATTTAACATTGTAAAGAATAACGTTATTTTCGGGTATTTTTTTGGTGGCGCCCATTTTTTTCTTTGCGAGCTCACGTGCACCTTTAAAGGCAAGAAAAGACTAGCACCAAAAAATAAACAAGGACAAAAAAAGCCAACACCTCAGTGTTAACTTTTTTTGTCCTGGTTTAAAAGCCTGTTAAAAAGATGAACAAAGTAATTTAGGAACATATATTCTCTTAGCTCTTGTATTAGCGGCTAATTTAGGAGCAGGATATTACTTTAAAATCTACAAGATAAAGCAGGATGATGATTATGATGAAGATGAAGAAGAATATGCCGAATTTGAAGATGAGTATGAAAAAGAAGATGATGCAGAATATTTAGAAGAAAAAGAATAGAAAAATATAGATGATATGGCAATCGACTCTTATGATAAAGAAGACGAGGAATAAAAAATAGATATAAATTATCAATACACCATGTTGCGTTTACACTCAAAAAATGATATAATGCAAGTGCAAACGCAACAAAGAGGGTGGATGGGATGAATTATAAAAATAAAATTGAAAAATATCTGAAGCAATCAGGTGGAATTATTACAACAGCATACTGTAAGGAAAATAATATACCTACGATATATCTCAGTCGACTATTGAAAGATGGGAGATTGTCAAAAGTAAGAAAAGGAATTTATATAACGAAAGATGGGGATTACGATGAGTATTATTTCTTTCAGCATCAGTATAAAAAAGCGATATTTTCCTATGAGACCGCTCTTTATCTGCTTGGACAAACGGATAAAATTCCTTGGAATATCGACATAACCGTTTATAACGGCTATAAATTTAATGAAAAACCGAATGGTTTCAATGTTCATTATGTAAAAAAATCAATTTATGATTTAGGCATAATCCAAAAAAACACAATGTTTGGAAATAAAGTTAAGGTATATTCATATGAAAGGATACTCTGTGATTTTATTGCTCACAAAGAAGAAATGGATATAGAGGTTTATGTAAAACTCATTCGTTCGTATTTCTCATATAAAGAAAGAGATATTCATTCCCTTTATGATATTGCAACGAAAATGGGAATTGAAAATAAAGTGAGAGAAGTTATGGAGACGGTTTATGAATAAAGCAAAATTAACAGCTCTTTGCCATAAAGTGAGCAAAGAAGTCGGTATTTCGTTTAATTCTGTTATGTTGTATTATTTTTTAGAAAGTATTTTAAAAAAAATAGCAGGAAGCAAATATAATGAACGATTTATTTTTAAGGGTGGTTTTTTGTTATCAAGCGTAGTTGGAATTGATTCAAGAAGTACTGTAGATATAGATTTTCTTTTGAGTAACATGCAGCTATCGGAAGAAAATATTGTTCGAATGTTGAATGAAACTTTGAACCCGGAAGAAACTGACGATATCTTTTATGAATTGCAAAGTATTGTACCAATCAAAGAAGAAGATCAATATGGAGGCCTTCGTGCAAATATTTTATGTAAAATGGAAAATATAAGACAGATTGTACCACTTGACATTGCAACAGGAGATGTTATTACACCTCATCCGATAGATTATAAGTATGTAAGTTCTTTTGGAGAAGAAGAAATAATAATCAAAGCTTATCCGATAGAAACCATGCTTGCAGAAAAAATACAGACCATTTATGCAAGAGGATTCTTAAATAGTAGAAGTAAGGATTATTATGATCTTTATATTATTTATAAATTAAAGAATAAAGATGTAAATGCAGAGATATTAAAAGATGCTTGTAGAAAAACATTTAGGTATAGAAAAACAGAATTCGATATAAACAAAATTGTAGACTTACTTGAAAAATTGAAAACGAATGAAGCTTTTTTAAAAAGATGGCAAGCCTATTCAAGAAAAAATTTATATTCTAAAGATATAACCTTTGAAGAAGTGTTAAACAATGGAATAAAAATGGTGGAAAAAATAAAGAATGAAAATTAGCATATAACGGTTTTGCAATGAAAAGAAGGCGTCAAACATTTTTTGTAAGTTAGTTCCCGAATAGGAAAATGGATTAAAAAATAGAAAACGAAATATATAAAACTTTAAAAGACAATTGGAGAAATCCAAACTCTAATTGTCCCTAAATAGTAAGTTCAAGCGCAAAATTTTGCGCTTGATTTTTTATTTAACATATTTAAACTTATTTCATAATTTCAATTGTAATTACAAATAAAGCATTTTACTATAAGAGTTTATGTCTATTAATTCACAAATTCAACCAAACAAGTATTGATAATATGGAAAAATTATATTTTTTTCCATGAAATTAAACAAATTAGCTTGTTTTTCAACCTTGATTTCTTTTTTTTTTTTTTTTGTAAACTCATATTATCTGCACGCGAAATTGCAGATATTTATGAAATATTAAGGAGTTTAATATGGCAAAAACAAAAATAATATTAGCAAGTACACTATCAGTTTTAGCGGTTGCTGGAGTTACAACAGCAGCAGTTGTTGTTACTACCAAAAATAAGGATAAACAAAAAAATAACCCCGAATTAGGTAAAGAGCAAGATCCCGCTAAAAAAATAAAAGATGGTAAAAAAGATGGTTCTCAAACACAAACACCTGAAACAGAACCAAATAAAGACAACACACAAACACAAACACCTGAAACGGGAAAAAATAATAACAATAATCAAACCAATCCACAAAAAATAGTTCAAAATAAAAATGATTTCAAAGAAATAAATGATGCAATCAAAAATGAATATGACAAAGAAAATCAAATAATTAATGAATACGATGATAATGTTGCAAAATATTGAGAAGAACAAATTAAAAAGAATAAACAACCTAATAGTGTAGATAGCCCAAATAACCAACCCCAAAGTGATGGTCCAAGTGCTAATGGTGGTACTGGCGATGGCAAAGACAATAGCAACTCAATAACTAAACCAACTGAAGGAGCGGAAACTAATAAACAACAAGCAGACCAAGCAAATAATGGACAAACTAATGGTGGAACTGGCACACCAGATAAAAAACTTAATGATAAGGTAGAGACACAAATAAAATTAGAAGTGAAAAAAGTAGAAGTTGAATGAACAGATTCAAAAAAACAAAAGGCATACATAAATTACTACTTTGAGACAACTAAAGATAATTTTGAAATTTTAAAAAAATCTAAAGCAATAGAGATGCTATATGACATACAAGGTTATCAAGATTTATCATATAGAGCAGCAAAATTCGGTGTTAGCCCTCATGATACATACTTTACAAAAGTATCAGAAAATGGAAAAACTGTTTCATTTATGTTATCTGGTGAATATTACTTCCAAAAAGACACATTACCAGATAGACCAGAAAACAAAGTTTCATTAAAAGGATTGTTTATTAATGGGGATAAAGCTAATAATTTATTAAGTAAACAATCTGAAGCTGTAACTTTTAATTTCAAATAAATTAAAAATAAAATTTTCTTACATTTTTTCTTAAATATAAATACACAATTATTAATGTAATTAATAACAGGGAGTATTAATCATACTCTCTTGTTTTTATTAAAATCTTAATAACTTAAAATAAAGCGCTTCAAAAACTAATGAATTATTAAATATATGAGTGTGTATCTTATTTAAATTATGAAAAAAATCTTATTTTTTCCGCAAAATAGAGCAAATTTACCGATTTTTTGATCTTGATTTTCTTTTTTTTTTTTTTTTTGTTAAACTCATTGTATCTGCGCGCAAGATTAGCAGATATTTAAAAAAATATTAAGGAGATTAATATGTCAAAAACTAAAATAATATTAGCAAGTACACTATCAGTTTTAGCAGTTGCTGGAGTTACTACCGCAGCAGTTGTTGTTACTATGAAAAATAAAAAACAAAATCCAAAACCTGAGATACAAAATACAACAGAGTCTAAAAAAGAAACTAAACCATTAACTAAAATCCAAGATATTGCAAAACCTATTAAAAAAACTCAGCCTTTAACTAAAATCCAAGAAATAGCTAAACCAACTAAAATACTACTTGATGCACCTAATGGGGTGTTAGATAAAGGCACCGGATATATTGATTATAGATTTACTACTTCAAAAGAAAATTTTGACTATCTAAAAGCTAATGAAAAAAATGTAGAATTATTGTTTGAATACACAAATACAAGTTATGCCGATGAAAAATACTCAGCCGGAGTATATACACATGATCCTAAAAATCCTACAATATTCACAAGAGTTACACATTCACAAGATGGTAAAGTTTCATTTACAATATTTGGAGAATTTAGATTTGTAAAAGGTCAAGTTCCTCAAGAGAATTTTCCAGTAACATTAAAAGGTTTATTTATTAAAGGGAATGACAATAATCTGTTAAAAAATAAATCAAATACCGTAATTACAAATCCTAAGCAATAATAAGAATAAAAATATCGCTAGTTATTAAATAGGATAAAAAACTTTAATCTTAAGTGCCTAATTATTAAATAGTCAGTTCAAGCGCAAAATTTGTGCTTGATTTTTTTATTTAACATATTTAAGCATATTGCATCATTTCAACTATGATTACAAAATAAGGCATTTTACAATAAGGATTATGTATATTAATTCACAAATTGAACCAAACAAGTATTGATAATATGGAAAATTTAAATATTTTTCCATAAAATTAAACAAATTAGCTTGTTTTTCAGCCCTGATTAAACCAGGACAAAAAAAGTTAACACTGAGGTGTTGGCTTTTTTGTCCGAGTTTAAGGGGGAGGCTAACACCAAAAGTGTTAGCTTTTTTAAATTTTCAAATGCAACAAAAAGGAGAATACAAATGTCAAGACACTTTATCAAAGAAGAGTTTGATATGATTTATAAAATCTACAATGAATTTGGGTTAAAACAAACAATAAATTATATAAATGATATTTCGCCAGACACAAATTTTATAACGAGAAAACATCTACTTGAAAGAATCAGAAAAATTATAAGATACTATAATAATGGTATGCAAGATCAATTATTAGATAAAAAGGGTGCGAACAGAAAGCCAGGTAGTGGTAGACCTAAAAAACCAATCGAACCCGATTGAAACGAATTCACAAAAGAAGAATTAATAGAAATAGCTAAGAGATATTACGAGATCAATAAAAATAAATCAAAATCAGGAAAACTTAGTGAAGCTAAAAAACTAAATATTCCCTACAGTAAATCTGCAAAAATTTTTAATGTATGCAGACAAGCAGTAGCAAAATTTAAAACTAGAGTTATAAAAGTAAAGGAACACAAAAACGATGCAATAATTAGAAAATCCTTTCTTGATAACAAAGGTAGATATGGTCGCTTAAGGTTGAGTGCTTATATTTCTATGAAATATAATATTTACATTAACCCTCGAAGTCTTGGAAGAGATTTAAAAAGATTGAATTTAATATGCAAAATTAGAAAACAAAGAAGAAAGAGCGAAATTAAGAACACTAAATTCGCTTTGCCAGATATTGTTAAACGCGATTACAATGACAAATTAAACAGAAATATTTTCGCTACCGATGTTTCATATGTAAAAGCGCCAAGAGATGTTAAGGATAACCATGTATTTTTGTCTGTAATAATTGAGCATAAAACTAAAAAAATCAGAGATTTTAAATTATCTGTAAACAATGATATTGATTTAGTTATGGATAATATAAATACATTTATGTCTATCGATAAAGATTTTATTATTCATTCAGACCATGGATTTCAATACACTTCAAAAATCTATATTGACAAAATAAATAAAATGGGAGGAACTGTTTCATTATCCCGTGTAGGAAATTCTTTGGATAATAGGGAGGTTGAATACTGATTTTCTATTATAAAAAGCGAATGTTTAAATGAATTAGATTACAGTAAAATAACTTTAGAAGATCTGAAAAAAATAATTGCTGATTATATATTTTGATACAACAACTATAGAATTCAATCAATTTTAAATTGAAAAACACCACAGCAATATGCTATGATGTTAAAATAATATTAAACTGTTAACTTTTTTTGTCCTAGTTTA